>JAJYOO010000014.1 GCA_021796155.1 Chloroflexota bacterium | reverse complement strand
CAACTGAAGAAACTGTTTTCCAAATGGCAAAGACGCTTTGTGGCAAAGTCTAGTAATTGAGGAGAGATGGATATGGCAATCAAAACCTATGGAACCATGCAAGTGGATTGGGAACAACGCATTGATTTTGATCGCTTGCGCCGTGAACGATTGGACCGCGCTAAAAAATTGCTCCGCGAATCTGAAATGGGTGCATTGTTATGCTTTGATATGAACAATGTGCGCTATCTGACAGCAACTCACATTGGCACATGGGCGCAGGACAAAGCCAATCGTTTCACATTGCTTCCGCAGGATGATGAACCAATCCTGTGGGATTTTGGGTCTGCCGCGAAACATCATCAGCTTTACGCTCCATGGCTCGGAGAAAAAAGATCACGCGCGGGTATTTCCCTTTTGCGCGGTGCGATGTCTCCCGAAATGGGACGCGCTGAAGATGTTGCCAATAAAATCTGGGCCGAACTCAAAGAACGCGGACTTGAAAAAGAACCTGTCGGCGTTGATATTGCTGAAGTGCCCGTGCTGTTCGAGCTACAGAAAAAAGGTTTGACGATTGTTGATGGCCAACAACTCATGTCCGAAGCGCGTGTCATCAAGACACAAGACGAGCTTTCATTATTGACTCACGCGGCAGGCCAGGTGGATGCCGCGTACGATGAACTTTATCGCATGATGAAACCAGGAATGCGCGAGAACGAAGCAGTTGGCATTGCCAGTAAAGTTCTTTATGATCTTGGCTCTGAATATGTCGAGGCGGTCAACGCGATTTCAGGCGAACGCTGCAACCCGCATCCACATGTTTTCTCGGACAGAATGCTTCGTCCCGGCGACCCGGTCTATTACGATATTCTTCAATCATACATGGGTTATCGAACATGCTATTACCGGACTTTCGTAATCGGTTATGCATCTCCCGCGATGGTGGACGCGTATAAACGCTGCCGCGATATTCTCGATGCTGGAATCGAATTAGTGCGTCCAGGTTGCACAACGGGCGAAATTGCAAAAGCATGGCCGAAAGCAACCGACTTCGGTTTTCCAAATGAAGAAGCTGCATTCGCACTTCAATATGGCCATGGCGTTGGCCTCGCAATTTGGGAACGGCCGGTTATCAGCCGCCTCGTTTCCATTGACCATCCAGCTGAGATCAAACCCGGCATGGTCTTTGCGCTCGAAACGTATTGGCCGTCATCCGATGGCTGGAGCGCGGCGCGTATTGAAGAAGAAATCGTCGTTACCGAAACCGGACATGAAATCATCACGCGTTTTCCAGCCAATGATTTGATGGTAGCGGGTCATCATTATTACACTGCAACGGGTCCATTGCCAACCACGCGCACACACGAACCGGTGATGAACGAACGTGTTGTTGAAATGGTTGCCGCGGCACGAGGCTAAATGGCAACGAACATCATTATGCCGGCGCTCGAAATGGCGCAAGAAACTGGACGCCTCGTAAGTTGGCTCAAGCACGATGGCGACACTGTTGCTAAAGGTGAGCCGATTATGGAAATCGAGACCGACAAAGTGACGGTTGAGATCGGCGCGCCCGAAGCCGGCATCCTTGGCGGCATCCTCGTCAAGGAAAATGATGTTGTTCAAGTTGGTAAAACCATTGGCTGGATTTTGCAGCCCGGCGAAACTCCGCCATCCACGCCGCCGATTGACCTTCCAACCGGTCGAACTACAAGCACTATCGCTCCAACTGAATCAAAACCAATACCATTGAATGTCACAACGCCAGTTGATGTTTCTCCCGTCGCGCGTAAGATGGCGGAAGAAAATGGGATTGACCTGTCATCGTTGAAATCAAATGGCAAGCGGATCGGGAAAGCAGATGTGATGGCGTACCTAAGAGATGAAAGTGGAAAGACACCTGCACCTGGCGCAAGTGTAGGTGTGAAAGATGAAGTTTCCGCCATTCATCCTTCATCTTTCATCTCTCATCCTTCGCGCGTTCTTGCTTCGCCGAAGGCGCGTCGACTCGCCTCGGAGCGTGGACTCGATTTGAAAACGGTATCCGGTTCCGGCCCAGATGGAGCCGTACTCGCGTCGGATGTGGAAAATTTCAAGCTAGTCGTCGAATCAAAAAATCTCGAAACGCCCGGTCAAATCTGGCGCGTGATGGCGGAACACATGTCCGCCAGTTGGACGACCGTCCCGCACTTTTATTTAATCCGTGAAGTGGATGCGGGCAATTTGGTTGAATGGCGAAAGCGAATCACGCCAACTGTCGAAAAACGTACCAATGTCAAACCAACTTATACCGATTTGCTTGTGAAATTGATCGGCATTGCACTGCGCGATCACCCGCGTTTGAATGCGAGTTGGATAAAAGATGGCATTCAATGGAACGAAGAAATCAATGTTGGGATTGCAACTGCTGTTGATGATGGCTTGATCGTTCCGGTCATTCATCATGCGGATAAAGCGACTGTAAGCGAGATTGCAGCTCAACGTCAAGATTTGATCGAACGGGCGCGCGAGAAAAAACTTCGGCCCACAGATGTTTCTGATGGTACGTTCACTTTAACGAATCTTGGCATGTACGGCGTGGACGCGTTCAATGCGATTGTCAACACGCCGCAAGCCGCGATCCTTTCGGTTGGACGGATTGCGGATCGCGTTGTGCCGGTGAATGGTCAAGTGGTGATTCGGCCCATGATGGTCGTGACGCTTTCACTCGATCATCGCGTCGTGGACGGGGCGCGAGCGGCGCCATTCCTCGGTGATTTGGCGAATCTTATTGAAGATCCATGGAAGTTGTTGGCATGACAACAATTAATCACATGCCTTACGGGGCGGGGTTAAGCAATCCGGCTTTGGACGCGAAGGATTGCGCTATGTCATGGAAGGGATGAGCGAATTAAAGTTACTGACGTTTAACTATCGTTCCTGACATAATAACTGGAAGGAGGTGCTTTCCGGCTAAATACCAAGACAAGACCTTTATTCGATGTAAATCCGAAGTAAACCAAATGGAGTACAAGAGGAGAATCTATGAAATCGAAGTTTTGGTCGTTGATAATCAGCTTGGCTTTAATAAGCCTGCTGGCCGTCGCCTGCGGCCCTGCCGCGACGCCTGTTCCTCTCGCTGTAACCCAACCACCCGCACAACCGCCCGCGCCTGCGGCCACAGAGGCCCCAACTGCTGTGCCGCCCGCCGCTGCAGCACCAATCAAGATTGGCGCTTCGCTTCCCTTGACCGGTGATTTTTCTGATCCGGGCACCGCAGCCAAGAAAGGTTACGAGTTGTGGGTTGATATGGTCAACAAGGCCGGGGGATTGCTTGGCCGTCAAGTTGAGCTGACGGTTTACGACAACGCGTCCAATCCCGATACTGCCGTTGCCGATTACGAAAAGTTGATCACGCAGGATAAAGTGGATTTGGTTGTTGGTCCATTCTCTAGTAAGCTCGTTATCCCCACATCCGAAGTTGCCAATAAATACGGTTATGCGTTCCCCGAACCCGCCGGTGGCGCACCGGATGTATTCAACCGCGGCCTGAAAAATATTTTCTTCTGCCAGCCGGCTTCCTCCAATACGCAGGGTGTTCCTTTTGTCAATTACATATTGAGCTTGCCGGAAGCCACCCGTCCCAAGACCTTTGCCGTGATTACCCAGGACGATCCATTCACTCTCGGCGTGGTAACGGCAATGGAACCATTATTGACCGCTGGCGGTCTCACCGAAGTTCTCAACGAGAAATATGCGCCTGACACCAAGGACTTTTCCTCGCTTGCGGCCAAGGTTGCTGACAAGAATCCTGATTTGATCCTCGGCGGCACAATGTTCGATGACTCTGTTGGCCAGATCAAGGCGTACATCCAGGCTGGCTATCAGCCGAAAGGTGCCTTCTTTACTACCGGTCCCTCGATGCCCGTGGAATTCAATCAAAGTCTAGGCCCGGCTACGGAAGGCATCTTCTCTGCCATGTCCTGGTTTGAGGCTTCCACAACCCCGACCAATCCTGAATTTGTGGCTGCCTATCACGCCATGTACGGCTCCGAAGCGATTGCTGAAGATTCCGCCAATGCCTTCACGGTGGGGCAGGTCCTTCAGCAGGCAATCGAGAACACCCAGAGCGTGGACAACGCCAAATTGATCGCAGATATGCACTCGGCCACATACAAGACTGTTGTGGGTCCATTGTCATTCGATGAACTTGGTCAACCCAAAGGTTCGTTCATGGTCCTGCAATGGCAGGGCGGCACATATAAAATCGTCGCACCCGATTACGCCAAGCAAGTGGATGCCGTCTGGCCCAAGCCGAATTGGTAAACGATTTGGAATCCGGAAGCTCGCTTCTGGAGATTTGGACGGCAATCTGCCCAAACTCGAAATCTGATTAGGATGATCTGGGGGCGGCGCAAGTCGCCTCCAGATTGTCAATGATGGAGCTTTTCATGTCGTTACCGTCTGCTCATTTATTCATTCAGACTTTGATTCTAGGAATACTTGTCGGCGGCGTGTATGCGCTGATGGCATCCGGGCTGACATTGATCTTCGGCGTTATGAAAGTGATCAATGTGGCACATGGCGCATTTTTGATTCTTGGCGCGTACTTGACTTACGTTCTCTTTCAGTGGATTAAGTTGGATCCCATCCTTTCCATCTTCATCACAGTTCCACTTTTCTTTTTGTTCGGATGGCTTCTTCAGCGGTATGTATTTTCGCGCATTGAGAATCCAGAGCAGACATCCGTACTGGTGACGTTTGCGCTGGCGCTCGTTCTGGAAGGTTTGCTGGGCGCAATCTTTCAAACGACTGCGCGCTCGGTGACGCCTGCGTATTCCAACGCAACGCTGGTGATTGCGACATATCGTATTCCGGTCACGCGTCTCGCAGGATTCGTCGCTGCACTGCTGGTGCTGTTGATTCTCTACTTCATTTTGCAGCGCACCCGGCTGGGACGCGCGGTCCGTGCTACGATCCAGGACCCGCGCGCCGCGCAATTGGTCGGCGTTAAAGTTTCGATGGTATCCGCATTCGCGTTCGCGCTGGGTGTATCCACTGCCGCGGCTGGTGGATCGTTGTTGAGCATGATCTACACGTTCAACCCGGCCAGCCAGGGCGATTGGGTCGCCAAGACGCTTGCCATCATCGTGTTGGGCGGCATGGGAAGCCTGCCCGGCGCATTGGTCGCTTCATTGATACTCGGCGTCATGGAACAATTGACGGCCATTGTCATTACGTTGTATTGGTCACCAATTGTCTTTTACGTTTTCCTGTTCTTCATTTTGATTATTCGCCCGCGAGGCTTGATGGGTGAAGTGGTTCGGGAGAAGGGCTAATGTCGAAATTCTTTCGTTCGACTCCTGGTCTGGTTATTATCCTGTTCGTCGTCGGGCTAATTTCGCCGTGGGTCATGCCAAACCAATATTATCAACACATCATCGTCATGACGTTAATGGCGGCGGTGATGGCTTCCAGTTGGAATGTGATCGGCGGCTACGCGGGATATACGTCGCTGGGACACGCGGCCTTCTTCGGCCTGGGCGGTTACCTGGTAGCGTGGACGAATAATCATTATGGATGGCATCCATTCATCAGTGCATGGTTCCTGGGTTTGGTTGTGTTGGTCGTGGCTTTGATCATGGGATGGATTGCGCTTCGCACTCACGGATCGGCTTTCGTGGTTGTCACCATAGCGATCATCTTTATTTTCCGTTTGCTTGCGCTTAACCTGGATCAGATCACCAATGGCGCAAGAGGCTTGACCCAATCACGCCCTGGATGGGGAGGCGTGCAATGGTCGCCGGAGTTCATAAAGATTCCGTTTCTTTATTTCTTTCTTGTTTTGCTTTGCCTGACAATTTTTGCGTCGTGGTGGATTCGCCATTCCAAGTTTGGGTTGGGATTGATCGCCATTCGCGAAGATGAAGGCAAAGCCGAATCCGTTGGCATTGACACGATGATGTACAAAGTGCTTGCCTTTGGAATCAGTTCATATTTTGTGGCTGTGGCTGGCGGTATTTATTCATACTTTTTCACCTACATTGACCCGGGCTTTGTCTTTGACATTTTCGTCAGCGTGTCCATGGTCTTGATGGCGATCCTCGGCGGACGCGGCACACTCTGGGGACCGGTGCTGGGAGCTTTCATTATGCAGCCGTTGTCCATCTGGGTCGTTGGACAATTTGGCGGGTCATCCATTCACCTGGCGGTCTTTGGTGGAATCTTATTGCTGGTCATGCTGTTTGTGCCGCAAGGGATTTTGCCGGCAGTGTCAGAATACCTAAAGCAGCGCCGCACCAAGGCCCAAGTCGCAGTGAGCGAGGCGAGGTAACAAAATGCCGATGCTATCAGCAGACCAGGTAACGAAATCCTTTGGCGGAATCAAAGCCGTAGATTCCTGTTCGATTGCTGTCGAACGCGGTTCCATCACCGGCTTGATCGGCCCAAATGGATCGGGTAAGACCACGCTGTTCAACATCATCACCGGATTCTATAAGGCTGATTCGGGTTCAATTCTTTTAAATGATAAACCGATTCACGGACTCAAACCGAATCAGATTTATCACCGCGGGATCGGGCGCACATTTCAGATCACGCGTTTGTTTTGGAAAATGACCGTCCTGGAAAATATGATCGTTCCCGTGAAGCAATTGGGCATGCAGGTGTTGATGGGCCAGGGCGTAAAAAAACATGAAGAAGAAAAAGCGATGGAACTTTTGGAAATGGTGGGGCTTACCAAATATCGCGATGAGGAAGCCCGCAAGCTTTCATTCGGCCAGCAAAAGCTGATCGAGTTGGCGGCGGTTCTGATGTCGGACCCGGATATGATTCTGCTCGATGAACCGGCGGGCGGCGTAAACCCGGTCATGATCGAAAAGATGATGGAACTGGTGGATGATTTGAATCAAAAAGGTAAAACATTCCTGTTGGTCGAACACAATATGCGCCTCGTCATGGAACTTTGCCAGTACATTGTTGTTCTCGATCATGGACAGAAGATTGCGGAGGGCGGGCCTTCGGAAATTCAAAACAATCCGCTCGTTTTGGAAGCCTACCTCGGGAGTACACAAAATGCCAATGCTGCAGCTTGAGAATGTGGTAGCCAGTTACATCCCCGGTGTGGACATTTTGCGCGGGGTGAGTCTGCGCGTGGAGCAAGGCGAAATTGTCTGCCTCGTTGGACCGAACGGCGCGGGAAAATCCACAGTGTTGCGCGCGGTATCGGGTTTTCTCAAACCATCAAAAGGCTCCATCACGTTCCATGGAAAATCCATCGGCGGGATGCCGCCGCAGAAAATTTTGACCGAAGGCATTACGCACGTTCCGCAGGGTCACAGTGTTTTCCCGAAGATGACTGTCCATGAAAATTTGTTGATGGGTGCATTTACCGTCCTGGACAAAAACGTGGTCGAGCAGCGGCTGGAAAAAGTCTATGCGCGGTTTTCATGGTTGAAGTCTCGCGCTAAGGTGAAAGCGGGCAACCTTTCTGGCGGACAGCAAAAGATCGTCGAGATTGGACGCGCACTCATGCTTGAACCGCCGTTGTTGATTTTGGATGAACCATCGCTTGGACTCGCGCCAAAGACAATGTCGGAATTATTTGAAACCATCCGCGAATTAAATCGCGGTGGCTTGACGATTCTCATGGTCGAGCAAAATGCGCGCGAAGGTTTGGCATCCGCACATCGCGGTTATGTGCTTGAATTGGGCAAGGAAAAATTCGAAGGCACCGCGAAAGAATTATTGGACAGTCCTGAAATGGCGAAGCTTTATCTCGGTGGATCCACCGAAGGCGAATCCTATCGCCGCCGCGGAAAGCGCGCCGATGTAGTGAGTATGACCCTATGAGCGGAATCTTATGGGCGTTGGCGGCGGGAGCGGGTTTCGGTCTGTTCCAAACATTTAATCGTCAGGCTGTGCGAAGCATGGATGTGTACGTTGCGACATTCGTGCAGCTTTTCGTTTCATCGTTGGTGCTGATCGCGGCCGCCTTGCTGACGGAAGATTTGAGTCCTCTTCTTCACGCGCCAATCAGTGCGTTGATTTATTTTGTCGCGGCGGGCTTTTTTCATTTTCTTATTGGTTGGACTTTTCTTAATGCCAGCCAGCAGCGCATTGGCGCAGCGCGGACGAGTCCATTGATTGGAACGAATCCGCTTTTCGCGGCCATCATCGCGGCGGTGACTCTGAGCGAGATTCCGACTCCGTTGGAATTGCTTGGCATTGGCGCAATGGTGGCAGGCGCTTATCTGGTTTCCAATGAGCCGAATACAAGCACAGAAGCTGCTTCCAAGCCCAAATCCCTTTTTGACATTTTGCGCGTGTCCTGGCTTGGGTTGAGCGCGGGTTTGTGCTGGGCAATCAGTCCGATATTCATTCGCCTCGGCCTGGAAGGATTGCCGTCCCCGTTATTGGGCGTGACCGTTGGCGTGACGGCTAGCGCGTTCGGTTATGGAATCCTTTTGCTGTTTCAGCGTCAACGGTGGATGGGCGTACCCATCACGAACGAAGCATGGACCTACAAATTGATCGCCGGTGTTTTGGTTGGTCTATCCACGTGGATGCGATGGGTTGCACTCGATCTGGCTCCTGTCGCGGTTGTGTTGGCATTGAGCATGATCTCTGCTCCGATGGTCATCTTTCTTTCGCCACTGATCTCAGGCAAACAACTGGAACGCGTGACGACTACATTATGGACTGCAACCGGCTTGATTGTTGGCGGCGCGCTACTATTAACATTTGTTTAGGCAAAGACAACAATAAATTGCGATGTTCGTGTTCATATCTAATTACCGTAACCGACGATGATTGATTAAAAGGAAATATTGATATGGATGTATTAGAAGCAATTCATACCCGACGCAGCATACGCAAATGGCTGAACAAGCCGGTTCCCGATGAACTGGTAGACAAGATTCTCGATGCGGGGCGCTGGGCGCCATCGGCTGGAAACTTTCAGCCATGGGCTTTCATTGCCATCCAAAATCCGGAAACGAAAGAGCGGATTCAGAAAGTTGCTGAAGAGTCCAAAAATTTATCGCGCATCTGGGCTCCCTATTTTCGCGAGGGCGAAAAACGCGGTTACATTGTTGACCTGCGTAACATGCCGCTTGGCATTGCCATCTTCGCCGATCCGCGTCACGCTCCGCCGCACACTGGTGGCGAGATGGGACATATTATCGGCGCGTCGCTAGCTGCTATGAACATGTGGCTTACGGCTCATGCGCTTGGATTGGGCGCATGTTATTGGAGTCACATGATGCCGGACAAAATGAAAGTGATCGTAGGCATACCGCATCATTGGGTTTTCATTGGGCTGCTCGGCATCGGCTACATTGATGGTAATGGTTCGCCCGATGGTTATGACACATCCGACCCAAAGTATTGGGAGCGCAGACCGCTGAATGAAGTTGCGTTTTACGAATGGTACAACTGCCGCAAAGGCGATGAGCCGCCAGCCGAGAAGCTGGAACTCCTAAAACAATTCCTAAATCTTTGAGGCATAAATTTCATGACCATCATTGATGCACACGCCCACACTATTGTTCCTGAAATTTTGCGTGAAGCTGCACCCGCGGAAGAATGGCGTCCGCGTGTAGTATGGGAAAACGGAAAACAATTTGTTGAATATAACGGCAAGCGCATCGGCTCTGCAACGCGCGAATTTGTCAATGCCGAAAAGATTTTGTCCCAGGTGGACAAATCGAAAGTTGATGCGGTACTGCTTTGTCCGTGGGTGTCGCTGGTTCGATATGAGTCAAAGCCAGAAGAATCGCTGGGCAGTTGCCAGGTCCAGAATGATGCGTTGTCATCGCTTGTAAAAAAATATCCAAAGCGAATCGCGGCGTTGGGATTGGTCCCGCTTCAAGATGTTGCGCTTGCGATCAAAGAACTTGAACGCGCGATGAAGCTTGGATTGAAGGGCGTCGAGATCGGCACGCATGTCAATGGCGTTTATCCCGGCGATGCGCGCTTTCATCCATTTTGGGAAGCATGTGAATCCCTTGGTGCGTTTGTTTTCATTCATCCAGTCGAGGGTGGCGGGCGCGCCGAGCTGCGCGACTATTACATATGGAACGTGATTGGCAATCCGATGGAAACCTCGGTCGCCGCGGGACATTTGATTTTGTCCGGCACAATGGAGGCTTATCCGCACCTGAAAATTTTACTGGCGCACGGCGGCGGCGCATTGCCATACCTGCATGGACGATTGGATCGCGGCTTTAAGGTGCGGCCTGAAATCAGCAAAGTGATTTCAAAACCACCGACAGAATATCTTCGGCAATTTTATTTTGACACGATCACACACGATGCAACTGTTTTGTGTGAACTTGTTGAATTCGCTGGCGCAGATCATGTTTTGCTTGGTTCGGATTATCCGTTTGATATGGGTAATGAGAATCCTGTTGACTTGGTTCGCTCGATCAAGTTGAACACAAAAGATGAGGCGGCGATTCTCGGTGAGAATGCCAGCCGTTTATTGAATTGGAAATTTTAGAAATAGGAGATTGATATGCCTGACGAAAAAGTAGAAGCCGCGATCAGAAATTGGGCACCGCGTTTTACATCACAAGGCGTGGACTACAACGATTTCTTCCGCACTACTGCACGCGTGCAAAAGTGGGAAGACTGGTGCCGCGAGTGGGTTGTTACCGGTGATGTTCATTTTGATCTTGCCGTGAAGGCCGAAGCAAACGGAAATAAAGTCAGTGCGGGCGAGGCGTATATCGCCGCGGCGTTGTGTTATCACTTCGGCAAATTTGTGTTTCAGAATTTCCACGACGAATACATGTCAGCTTCGCAAAAAGCGGTGGAGGCTTTCGCAAAAGGACTCAAACTGCTCGATCCAACGGGGGAACGCGTGGAAATTCCTTTCGACGGGGCGACGATGGTCGGGACTTTCCGCCGACCTGCAGACGTAAATAAGCCGCCGTTGATTTTGCTTCTGCCTGGACTTGATTCTACTAAGGAGGAATTTTTCTACTGGGAGAATGTCTTCCTCGAGCGCGGGCTGGCGACATTTTCCTTGGATGGCCCCGGTCAAGGCGAGTGCGGATACAACTCATTCATTCGTCCCGATTATGAAGCCGCGGTGTCAACTGCGTTGGATACATTGACCAAACGCAAAGATATTGATCCAAATCGAATTGGCGTGGCTGGCGTAAGTCTTGGCGGATATTATGCACCGCGCGCCGCAGCTTTTGACTCGCGCATCAAGGCCGCGGTTGGCAATTGCGGTCCGTATAATTTTGCCGAGTGTTGGGACGGAACGCCATCGCTCACGCGTGCGGCCTTTCAATATCATTCTGGTGCGAAAGACGCGGTGGACGCCAAAGTAAAAGCTGGTCAACTTTCATTGGAAGGTGTGGCGAACAAAATCAAACAGCCGTTGCTCGTTATTCACGGCAAACTTGACCGTTTAGTTCCGTGGGAACAAGCGCACAAAATTATCAACGCGGTTGGCAAGAATGCGGAGTTGGCAATATTCGAAAATGGGAATCACGTCTGCAATAACATTCCATACATTTATCGTCCGCTGACCGCCGATTGGCTCAAGGAAAAACTTGGATGACGTATCCGCGTTTCTCTGCTGCTGAATTCGAGCGTCGAAATAATCTTGCCCGTGATTTGATGCGGAAAGAAGATTTGCAGGCATTGGTCGTCTTTGGTAATTCGGGCAACCTCCGCCATAACGAAGCCAATGTTTATTGGCTGACGAATTATCTAGACTTGCATCACAACTATTTGGTTTTGCCATTAGAAGGCGAGCCAGCCTTGTTAGTCGGATTCATCAACCACGTTCCGAACGCTCGCTTGATGTCGGTCATCGAAGATACGCGTTGGGGAACATACGAACCTGCCAAAGAAATTGTCGCTCAATTGAAGAAGAATGGCATCGGCAAAGGACGCGTCGGGTTGGTCGGTGTCAACGCGACGTTTGGTATGGGAATGCCTTATCAGCATTTTGCGATGCTCTCGCAAAGTCTTCCTGAAATCGAATGGATTGATGTCACACGCGCATTTGCGAGTCTGCGCGTGATCAAAAGCGAGGAAGAATTCGACTGGCTCAAGAAAGCTGCCGAGTTTACCGATGCGACCGTGTCCGCGCTGGAAAAAGAAATCAAATTGGGTATGACTGAATTTGAATTGATTGGGATCATCGAAGGCGCATATCGTCGAAAAGGCGGACAACCGCACCTGGCTTATTTGCGTTCGATGCCGATGGATGCACCCACAGCTTGTGTCCCTTCGCAAAATGTCAGTGACCGCGTCATTCAAAAAGGCGATGTCATCATCATGGAAATCAGCGCGAGTTATTGGGGCTATTCGGGACAGATACAACGTCCGATTGCAGTGGGGCGCGATCCAACATCGGAGTGGAAAAAACTTTTTGAAATTGGCGAGCAGGCTTACGGTCAGGTTTGTCGCGTGCTCAAACCGGGTGCGACCGAAGGCGATGTCATTCAGTCTGCATCCGTCATCGGCGAGTCAGGATATCGAATTTACGATGATTTGATTCATGGCTTCGGTGTTGACATCCAGCCGCCGTTAATTGATCAGAGTTGTTGCAAATATTGGGATGGGAAAAATTTCGCGCCTGCTGGCCGTTCGATAGCAAAGGACATGGCGATTGTTGTTCAGCCGAATCCAATCACGCCTGACGAACGCATGGGTTTGCAAGTTGGCGGCTTAACGCGCGTGACTGAAAGCGACGCAGTGAGTTTTCAAAAATATCCGATGCAATTTGTTGTGGCAAAAGGATGATGCGATAGAGACGTTGGGGCAATGAATGCGGAGGTGAAATAGATGCTGAACCTTTTATCTCGTTTGTATGTTAAACATTTGGAAGTGGATCATCCGCCCTATCAAATCAACGAAACCTATCAGCGCTTCGACCAGCGTAATAATTTAACGGTGGGACGGCCGAGTTGGGATGATGAATTCAAGCCGCTGCTGCGGAAATCAGTCGAGGTGCGGATTAAAAAGATCAGAGCGGATAAATCAAGTTATCAATTGAAAGATTACAGTCTGTTCGATGCAGGAGGCGTGAGCGCCTTCCGCATGGGCAACGCCATCAATCATTCCAACCGGGGCGTGACGTCATGGTCAACGTTGGGAAATAAACTTCCGCCCGGGATCAATGCATGGCAAGGCGCACCCGAAGAAGCATCAAAGATGGTGAAGCGCGTGGCGCGTTATTTCGGCGCAAAGCTGGTTGGCATTGCGCCATTGAAGAAACAATTCATTTATTCGCACGCGTATTGGAGCGACGGGACCCGTAAGGAAATTGTTTTTGCAGATACAGAACAACCCAAAGAAACCGAAACCCAAATGGTCATCCCGGAGAAGATGTGCTGGGTCATCGTGATGGGCGTCCCGATGGAAGTTGACATGATGGATTACACTCCGTCGCCATTGGGCTGCGCGGAGACGCGCATCACTTACAGCAAAATGGGTTTGATCGTTTCGGGCGTCGCGGAATTTTTGCGCGGCATCGGCTACAACGCGATTCCGTCCATTAACGATTTAGGTTTGAACATTCCGATGGCAATCGAAGCGGGTCTCGGCGAACAGGGACGCAGCGGAAAGCTGGTCACGCCCGAATTTGGGCCCAGTCTGCGGCTGTGCAAAGTCATTACCGACCTACCGCTCGCGCATGACTATCCGATTCGATTCGGCGTCACGGAGTTTTGCGAAGTCTGCAAAAAATGCGCGGATGAATGTCCGGCGCAGGCCATCACGCACGGAGAACGCAGTTGGTCGCGTGATAGCATTTCATGCAGTCATGGACATTTCACGTGGCATATCAATAATGAGGCTTGTCGCAAATATTGGGACTTGGGCGTGGCGGCCAATTGCACAAGTTGTGTGCGAGCTTGCCCGTTTACAAAACATCCCGGCCTTGTCCATGAGCTGGCTCGGACTTTTGTTTCGAACTTTCCCATCATTGATCCGCTGTTGAAAAATATTGATGATTGGCTTGGCTATGGAAAGGAAAAAGACGGCAGTCGGTTTTGGAATGAATAAGATTCGGATGTAGCGAGGAACGAAATCCAAAAATGCAGCTGGTTAGACATCGGCGTACGCGACCGGGCAATTGGTGGTATATATCAAATCTGGTCGCTTATGGATCCCATTTCTGGATTTCCAAAAAATATCAAACACCCGGAGACGCAAAAGCTATCTTTTGGTTTAACTTTGTTCTGGGGAATCACTGCCGTTATCGCCATTGGGATTTTTATCTCTGTGCGAAACTTTACCGCCTGCTGGACTTTGACTTCGCTGCCCGGCATCCCGCCCTCGACTTGTAGCGGCGCGGCGGAAACTGCTTTGAGAACCCCGATAGTGATTCAAGGCACACCGGCAGCGAACCTGCCTCCAACGCCGGAGTCCGCGCCTGTGGTCGAACCGCCTCAATGGGATGGCGCGAGCCGGATCAATATTGTGTTCTTCGGATTGCGCTCCAGCGGCGCGGATATCAGCGGACCCAATTGTCCGGCCTGCACGGATACGATCATCCTGTTTACTGTTGACCCGGTTTCAAAATCGGCGGCGATGATTTCGATCCCGCGCGATATGTACGTGAACATTCCCGGTTTCGGTTACAGCCGCATCAATACCGCGTGGACAAGTGGGGAGGCGGCGAAATTGCCGGGCGGCGGTCCCGGCCTAGCGATGAAGACCGTATCGCAGTTTGTTGGCGTCCCGGTTCAATATTATGTGAACGTGGATTTCAAAACCTTTATATCGCTCATCAACACGCTGGGCGGCGTGGACGTTTACGTGAACCAGAGATTGGTTCTCGACCCGATGGGGACCGGACTCGATCACGTGGTCGTCACATGCTGCGGGATGCGCCATCTGAACGGCCAGGTTGCTCTTGCGTATGCGCGTGTCCGTGATGCGAGCCAGGGAGCCACGTACGATGATATTGGCCGCGCACAGCGCCAACAGCAGATCATCCTTGCCGTACAAAAAAAGATTTTCAGCTCGGAATATTTTCCAACCTTCATTGCTCAGGCACCAACTTTGTACAAGGAATTCTCCGCTGGCATCCATACGAACTTGACGTTTGATGAAGCCGTCAAGCTGGCTTATCTGGTCAACCAGATTCCCCGCGACAAGATCACGAGCGCTGTCATAGATTACACGATGATAAACACGGCAACTGTCACGTTAGCCGGGCAGCCAGCCGATGTGTTTATTCCCATACCGGATAAAATCCACGCGCTGACGGACCAGATTTTTCTTCAGGGCGGATTGGACGGTCCCATCGCACAGGGAGACCCAAAACAGTTGATGCAGGCGGATAACGCGCAAGTCCGCGTATTGAACGGGACGCGCGTCCCTCAACTGGATACGCGTTCGGCGAATTTCCTTATTTCACAAGGTATGCGCGTGATTGGACTCGGCCAGGCGCCGCAGCTTTATAACCAGACAACGATTATTATCAATTCCCCAAAAGTTTATGCCTTGCGCTATTTGACCAAGCTATTTGGAATAGCAAGTAGCAATCAGATCATTTTTAAAAACGATCCGTCTTCGACCGCAGATATTACAGTCATGCTTGGAAACGATTGGGTGAACAAATTACCAGCCGGGTATTAGATGACTCTATGAGCCGGTTCCTGAATAATGCCGCAGACCAAATAACCAAACGCGATAAGCAATCAAAATAAAAATCGCCGCCATGACCGGGCTGAGCCAAACCATCGGCCCCACGTCGCGTCCGAGCAGATAACTTGCCGGATAGAACGAGACGAATCCATACGGGATTAACCACGTCAACAAAATGCGGATCGCGTTATGGTAGATGTTGAGCGGATATTTTGCGAATTCGTTCATGTTGAAAACGACTTGCGTCACCGGAATGGATTCGGTCAACCAGAACGCGGATGTGGCAGTGATCAAATTGAGCGCGATGAAAATAACGCCGCCGCTGATGACGGCCACCAGAATATAAACTGCGCGCAAGGGCGTCAACGCGATGTGCAGGTTATACATCGAGACGCCGATCAACAGCGCTCCGGTCACGAAGTTGCCGATGCCATCGTGGCAGAAGCGATCCGCTAAAAGATGGAAGAGCGGATCAATCGGTCGTACCAGGAACCGGTCGAAGTCCCCGCTGCGAACGTAGTTCCATCCGATGGTCCATAGATTATCAGCGAACATGTGCGTGATCGATTCGCCCATCGTCAGAAATCCATAGATCAAAATGACTTCGTAAAAATTCCAGCCGTTCAACGATGGGATTTGCCGCATCACAACCCAGATCGTTGCCGATGACGCGGCTTGCAAAATCGCCGTCGAAGCGGAGCCGATGAAAAAGTTCAAGCGGTATTCCATCAAAATTTTGAATCGCTGAATTAAGAAGTACCAGTAGAGCGACAGATAGCGAGTCATTTCATCCGCCTTGCACTGTGACTTTGCGAACGGCGATGCTGAACACGACGCGCGAAAGAATCAACAAAGCTACAAGCCAGATGATTTGAATCAGCCACAAACGCGGTGCGTCGGCCAATGACGTAATGCCGCTCAAAAATGAAACCGGCACCGACATGGCTTGCGCGAACGGCATGGCCGCCGCGATATTTTGCAGCCAGCCCGGCATCATCACGAGCGGAACGAGCGCGCCGCTGAAGAATGACCCGACGCCGATGCGAACCACGCTCAAGCCCCACGTTTCAGTAACATAAAATGCGAGACACGCGAACATCCAATCAAAGAGAAAAAGCATGGCCTGTCCCAGAATCAATGAAATAAAAAATGCGATCCAGATTGCCGGGTTCGTTGGCAATTGCAAACCAAAGATCAACCATGCGAGCAGGAACAACGGCAATCGTTGAACAAGAAAAGTTGCCAGTTCTGCAAATGTTTCGACGACGTTTCGCAATTGCATATCAAGTGGACGCGTGAGTTCAACAGCAATTTGTCCCCGGCGGATCATATCGCCAAAGAAATAAATGGTACGCGTCTCCACCAATGGCGCGAGCAAACGCGCCAGCAAAATATAGTTGATGGTTTGCTCCAGCGTTAGCCCGCTGAGTGTTGTTTCGCCCGCATACACCGCGCGCCAAAAATAAACGAAGATGAACATCGAAATGATGGTCGCAAAAAAATCTGCCCAGACCCACATGTTGTAAGCCAGCCGCGCTTTTGCCGCGGTCGAAGCGATGGCCGAATAGATCGAAACGTTGCGTCGCAGCGATTGGATCACGCGGCTTCTCCGTTCAGCGCGCCGTTGTAAATTTGTTTGATGATGGATGCAAGGTCAGGTTCGGACAACGAAAAGTCCTTGACCTCGATTTGATTCATCAATGCCGCCGCGACCTGACTGGCCGTGGTCGCTGTTCGGTCAAACCGGACCGTGAGGCGGCGCGGCTCGACGAGAGTCATTTCCGCGCCTGACGGCAACGTCACGCGCTCCGGCGAGTGGATCGTCTCGAATGTGATCTCGCGATATTTTCCGAAGCGCTGTTTGATGGTTTCGATTGGCCCATCATAAATGAGTCGTCCCGCGTCAATGATGATGACGCGCTTGCACAATTCTTCGATGTCGCCGAGATCATGAGTAGTTAAAACAACTGTCGTACTTTTTGTTTGATTTTGTTCCTTGATAAATTCGCGGATGCGTTCCTTGACAATCAAGTCCAAGCCGATGGTCGGCTCGTCAAGATAAACTACGCGCGGCTCATGAATCAACGTGGCTGCCAATTCGGCGCGCATCTTTTGTCCAAGTGACATATTGCGAATCGGAACATGGAATAATTCTTTAAGGTCAAGTGTTTCTGCGAACTGATCAAGCAGTTTTTTGTAACGCGTCTCCGGGACTTGATAAATCCTTGCTACGAGATCCAGCGACTCGATGAAAGCCAAATCCCACCAGAGTTGGGTGCGTTGTCCGAAGA
>JAJYOO010000265.1 GCA_021796155.1 Chloroflexota bacterium | reverse complement strand
TCTCACCTGAATTGGCCGTTGTGACTCACGGCGGCGGAGAAAAACTCGAAGAGCCTTTGGTTGTGCGTCCCACATCCGAAACGATCATTGGATACATGTATTCCAAATGGATCAAATCGTGGCGCGACCTGCCCGTGCTGATCAATCAATGGGGTTCCGTGTTGCGCTGGGAATTGCGAACGAAATTATTCCTACGCACGGCCGAATTCTATTGGCAGGAAGGACATACAGCGCACGCGTCCAAAGAAGAAGCGCTGGAAGAAATGTATCGCATCCTGGATGTCTATGCCGATGTCGCCATCAACGAAGCGGCGATTCCCGTTATCAAAGGCCGCAAGAGCGAGACAGAAAAATTCGCGGGCGCTCAAATCACGACCTCCATCGAAGGCATGATGCAGGATAAACGCGCCTTGCAATCTGCCACATCACATTATTTCGGGCAGAATTTTTCGAAAGCCTTCGAGATGCAGTATCTCGATAAGAACAATACGCTTCAATTTTGCGAGACGACTTCCTGGGGCTTCTCCACTCGCTTCGTCGGTGCGATTATCATGGTTCATGGCGATGATCATGGTTTGGTTATGCCTCCTCGCCTCGCCCCCATCCAAGTTGTCATCGTGCCTATCTACAAAAACGATGTAGAGAAAAACAAAGTCATGGAAGTTGCAAATAAAGTCTTTGCCGAACTCAAAGCCGCGGGCATTCGACTCAAGCTGGATGACCGCGAGGAAGTCACGCCCGGATTTAAATACAACGATTGGGAAATGCGCGGCGTCCCTCTGCGGATCGAGATCGGACCCAAGGATGTGGAAAAGGATTCGGTTGCCCTCGCCCGCCGCGACATCCCCGGACGAGACGGCAAATCCTTCGTCCCTCAAACGAATCTCGCGGCAGCTGTCAGCGGAATGCTGACCGAGATTCAATCCTCCATGCTGAAACGCGCCACCGAATTCCGCGATGCCAACATCCATGATCCAAAAGATTATGATGAACTCAAGAAAGTTGTCGCGGACGGTTGGGCGTTCTCGTGGTGGTGCGGATCGAAGGAATGCGAAGCAAAGGTCAAGGAAGATACCAAAGCCACCACACGCAACATGCCTCTTGACCAACCGAAAGGTGAAGGCAAGTGCATCGTGTGCGGCGAGAAGGCTGAGAAGAAAATTTATTTTGCAAGAGCATATTAATAAGTGTCACGTATCAAGTGTCACGTGTCAGGTTACAATGCACGTGACACTTGACACTTAAACACCTGACACGTTCCCATGCCCGCAATTGATCTTGCCCGTCTCCGCAAACAAGCCGCGCGCCTCGCAGACTTTTTCTTCATCCCTGATGAATTCATTACACATCTTCACGAGATGCTCGATTTTTACGTCAACCGCACCGTGCGAAAACCACAGGCTGTGGCACCGGGCAAAAATCTTCAGACGTATCGAACGCCGTCTGTCATCGTTAAGCAAATCGAACACGAACTGAGGCGTCCAGCGAACGAAAATCCCGACGCGGCTTTGGAATTGGCTGATCGTTTATGGGATGAAGAATATCTCGAAACGCGGATGCTGGCCGCGTTTTTGCTTGGGCACATTCCTCCAAAGGAGGATCGTCTGCTGACACGGCTGACGGCGTGGACTCAACAAATGAATGATGCCAATCTTCGCGCGGAATTATTGGACACCAGTTTGGCGCGTATGAGAAAAGAGGCACCGGACATGTTCATTGAATTGATCGGTGAATGGCTCCAGCCGGGGCGCTCGCGCTTTTGGCCTAACGGTATCCAGGCTGTCATCTCCGCAGTTTCTGATCCGGCTTTTGTCAACCTGCCGCCCGTGCTCACATTGCTTGAACCAATCGTCGAGGCTGCGCCATCCAAACTTCAACTTGAGATCGAAGAACTCGTTCTGACGCTTTATAAAACTTACCCAACCGAGACAACCTATTTTTTGCGCCAGGTGTTAAGCGATTCAGAAGACCCGATGACGGCGATTACGTTCAGACGAATTGCGCCATCGCTTCCAAACGCGTTAAGAAAAGAATTGCAGGAATTTATCAGTATGAAACCGAACGGAGGCCAACATGCTTAGCTTCATCAATGCAATTTTAGGTGCAGTCCTGCTTATTGCCGGACGAAAAATATTCTGGCTGATGGTCGGCGTGATCGGATTCATCATCGGTGTACAGGTCGCCACGCGCTTCTTCCACGGTTCCGATCTCACCACGCTCATTGCCGGACTCGTGCTCGGCATCATCTTTGCTGGCTTGGCATTCTTCGTTGAGTCGCTTGCCATCGGTCTCGCAGGTTTTCTTGGCGGCGGTTACATCTTTCTCAGCATCGCCGGTCTGTTCGGTCTCGACAAAGGCGTAATAGCCATCATTGTTTTTATCGTCGGTGGCATTATCGGCGCGGCATTGATCGCGGTTCTTCTCGATTGGGCGCTCATCAGCATTTCATCGCTGGCAGGCGCGTCATTGATCGTTGATGCATTCCATTTCAGATCAGCCACCGCCGGGTTGATTTTTTTCATTCTTGTCATTATCGGGGTCGCCATACAAGGTTCAGCCTTGCGTCAAGAGCGGCAGATTAAAGCGCATCATGCTTGACGAAAAACGTTTGATCTATCTTCACGGGTTGGAAAGCAACAGCCAGACTTACAAAGCCGCATTGGTTCGCACAATTTATCCGGATTTGATCGTGCCGGACTTTACCGGTTCGATTGACGAACGGATGCAACAACTTTATCCAATCCTCGGCAGTGCGTCAAACTGGACTTTGATCGGCTCCTCGTTCGGAGGCTTGATGGCCGCCCTGTTTTCGACGCGGCATTCCGCGCAAGTCCGCAAACAGATTCTTCTCGCGCCCGCGTTGATGCTCCCCGAATTCGCAGAGAATTTACCCGCGCCGATTGATGTTCCCACGATCATCATCCACGGAAAACAAGATACGCTTGTGCCAGTGGAAGTCAATAAACCTTTAGCCGAAAAAGTCTTCCGCAATTTGGATTACCGTCTCGTGGACGACGATCATCGTCTGCATAAAGCCGCCAAACTCATCGATTGGAAGGAAATCATCTCAGCAGAGTAGATCACGTTTAACGTGACCTACTTTCTACAAAAACCATTTGCCTGCAAAAAGATTTTGCTGTATATTTGGCAATATTTCCTCGCCAAAGGAGAGAGAGATGTCCAAGAGCAAATCGCAATTGGATGGTGATGTATATCACCCATCCCAGGAAGTCATTGAGCAGGCGCGCTTAAAAGATTGGGATGAGCTGGCCGAAAAAGCCCGCAAAGACCCATCCGCGTTCTGGGCCGCAGAAGCCGAAGAACTGGAATGGTTCAAGAAGTGGGACAAAGTACTCGACGACTCGAAAAAGCCTTTCTTCAAATGGTTCGTGGGGGCTAAGACAAATATCGTTCACAATGCAATTGACCGGCACCTCAAAACTTATCGCAAAAACAAACTGGCGCTCATCTGGGAAAGCGAAGATGGCAAGACGCAGCGGACATTTTCATATTTCGCGCTCAACCGCGAAGTGAGCCGATTCGCCAATATCATCAAAGCCATGGGCGTGCAGAAAGGCGACCGCGTCACAATTTACATGGGGCGCATTCCCGAAATCGCTTTTGCCATGCTGGCCTGTGCAAAGATCGGGGCGATTCATTCCGTGGTATTCGGCGGCTTCAGCGTAGACGCGCTGCAGGGTCGCATCGAAGACAGCCAGTCGAAGCTGGTCATCACGGCGGATGGCGCATTCCAAAACGGAAAAATCGTCGAGTTGAAACGAACCGTGGACGAAGCGATCAAACGCTGTCCATCCGTCGAGAACGTGATCGTCATTAAACGCGTCGGTCATGAAGTCCCGATGGAACTTAGCCGCGATCATTGGTATCACGATCTGCTCGCGCTTCCGATTGCCAACGGCAAATGCGCCACTGAAGTCATGGACGCGGAAGACCCGCTCTACATCCTTTACACATCCGGTTCGACCGGCAAACCGAAAGCCATCGTCCACACACACGGCGGCTACATGGTCGGGACGTATGCGACGCTGAAATATGTTTTCGATGTCAACGACGAAGATCGTTTCTGGTGCGCAGCAGATCCCGGTTGGGTAACAGGACATTCGTATATTGTTTATAGTCCACTGATCAACGGCGCGACTTCATTTATGTCGGAGGCTGGCCCTTCGTATCCGTACCCGAATCGCATCTGGCAGCAAGTCGAACGATACGGCATCACGATCCTCTACACCGCGCCGACCGCCATCCGCGGCTTGATGCGTTTCGGCGAAGCATGGCCGAACAAACATGATCTGTCGTCATTGCGTTTACTTGGAACCGTCGGCGAACCGATCAATCCCGAAGCGTGGAAATGGTATTACCGCGTAATCGGCAAGGAACGCTGCCCGATCATGGACACATGGTGGCAGACGGAGACCGGCATGTTCATGATTACA
>JAJYOO010000264.1 GCA_021796155.1 Chloroflexota bacterium | reverse complement strand
CGACTGCGCCCTTTCAGGGCCAAGCGCGGTATGTCCGCCAAACTCTTTCGTTTTCAAAGTGCGACGCATTTCATCATATGGTCACCAAATGGTTCATCGTCGATCACAATCTAGCCATCAAACAGCTTACATCACTTACTTTGTGACCACTACCTCTCAGTTTTTGTCCCTTCAATTACAACCTATTACCTGAAAGATTTGGGTTTCTGGTAGGAACAATATGTTTTTGTACCAATTGGGTTCTTCTTCAACCAATCCTCGATTAAAACTCTGAGTCTTGTTACCAATATAAATGTCGGATATTCCCTGCTCGCAGAGAAAATTCAATGTATCTACACGGCTGAAGTCAGTTGAATAGGGCAAAAGAAATGTAGGCCTGTTGGTCAACGGTGTGATCCAAACGCCCGCGTCCGAGCCGGCGACTTGCGGATTCTGGCTCGAGGCTGTGATTCGCAACTCTGTCGAGGAGATGGCGATGGTGGTAGTCTGCGGCACATGTTTATCCAGCCAATCTAGTGCGACCGAATCATCTTGCGTTACGAGCATACAGCATTTTGACGGATAAAAGCTGTAGCTTGTAAAGGAATGAAATAATAAGCCTCCAACGAAGAGGACTGTGCCAGCTAGTGTTACACTCTTCAATCGCGAAGGGACAATATCACCTAACCCCGCATATCCCAGCCCGCCAAGGAGAGAGAGCGGAGTGAACAAGATCATTTCAACTAACGGCCTGTCCAACAACGTTAAGTCGGTGGGGTGTGGAATTGGGATGAATAATCCGAACAAGATGAAGAAAATAAATGTGAGACAGGCAAAAGCCATCCACGGATATTTCCTAAACGCGAATATTGAAAACAGGGCGACAAAGGCAGTGACCCAGATCGCGCTGCCAAGATATGGATCAAACAATGGATTGAGGTTGGGATTCCTGCTTATTAGAACCGCTTCAGTTACAAGTCCGCCTGCGAGGATGCCAAGGAAAAGGAAGCGCCACTTGCGAGTTTGATACTCCCACCAGTGGGCTAGAGTCCATACGGCGAAAGCGAATCCGATCAGAATGATCGAGCGCGTGTGAACGAAGAAGGACATGCCAATGCTGAGCAAAAGTATTCCAATGGATGTCCAAGACTGGTGCAACTTCTGTTCTTTTGCGATGAGATAGGCAATACTCAATGAAAACTGGGTGGTCAACAGGCTCAACAGCGCGGGATATTTTCCCCAATTGACTGCGAAGACGGGCATGTACCATCCGAAGTATCCCAAGATGACAGCAAGCACGCCCGCCGCGTCTGATCCAGTCTCGCGTTTGATCAGGAAGAATAATGGTATCGGCGCGAGTGCTGTGATGGCTTGTCCAAAGACAAGGATCGTCTTCGCAATTTCCAGTCGAAAAACGGCTGTTAGTATTGCTGTGATGAGGTGAAAGCCAACATGGTAATAGACGGGAACCGGCAAAACAAAGTTCTGCAAGCCCTTCGTCTCACTGAAATCTCTGATGAAGTTTTGGATGATCCAATAATGCTGCGCAGAGTCCGCGTAAAGTGGCAGAGGAGTTGCAGCAACAAAAGCCAATCGCAAAAATGCCGATAAAAGCAAAATGATGCAAAGCAGCCAAAAAGCTGCGTGGATGCCGGGGCGTTGTTTTTTTATTACTGGCAAGCAAAACCAGATTGCTGGAACGGCGCTCAATGCCAATACAGCCGATGCAGTTTTGGGGTTGGGCCGCACATTGAATATGATCCCCATAACAAAAACCAAAATCGAAATCATGAATACGGGCAAAACCCATCCGCCTGCAGCGATAGAAAAATATTCTGCGAAACCGAGTTCTCTTTTCAACGTGATTTTGAGCAACGCCATGCTTATAATCATTCCCCAGCATACAATCAACGAAATGCTCAAAAC
Organism: Chloroflexota bacterium; assembly: GCA_021796155.1. Next base: position 2,556 of record JAJYOO010000264.1, on the reverse strand, counting down.
GGCTGCCGTGTTCTGTGATAGTACACGCAGGCTGTCGAAAATTACATTAGTCATCAATTGAATGTTTATGACAAACCGAATCTAAGGATTAGGATATGAGTTAGATGTTGGAGTTATTCTGATTGGCGTTGATGTGGCCAGTGGCGTGGGAACAAATGTTGCCGTAGCGGGGGAACCCGGCTGTGTTGCATTGATAGTCGCTGGAGATGTTCCTGCCTCGGGAGTCAGTGTCGGTGCCTCGATCATGGATGTGGGAATGGCGACACCATTAACAACAAAGCTTCCCTCTGCGATAAGTTTATTGGTGTTGCTTGAGTAAGCTGCAATGTCAATGGAAGCACCCAGCGGGATCACTTCGCCCGTGCAATACACACTGCTTGGAGATTCCTTTACCGTGTTACATTGGTACTCGACGCTTCGATCAGCATACTGGATTTTCAGATAAAGGTCAGGCGTCGATGCATAATCGGGGTTCACAAAACTGATTAACATCCGATTGGCATCTTCCATCCCAAATGAATCCACACAGAGAGATAATGGATTCCCTCCACAAAAAGTGATCTCAGGTGCCGCCAGACTCGTCGGCGCCATTTGGGGATTCAAGAAAGGGATGCCATAACAAGCCTCAATAACAAGCAAGGAAAGTACAAGGATAATGCCAGGCATCCCTTTCTGTAGTTTCATCTACGCACTGTATATTTGACTGAGCATCATTTTCCCAGCATTGGCATTTTGATGCCGTGACGTTTCGCGGCTGCGATGGCCTCTTCGTATCCCGCGTCTGCGTGTCGGACGACGCCCAAGCCGGGATCCGTTGTCAGGACTCGTTCCAATCTGACAGCGGCCTCCGGCGTGCCATCCGCAACGATGACTTGTCCGGCGTGCTGGCTGTAACCAATCCCGACCCCGCCGCCATGATGGAACGAGACCCACGTCGCGCCGCCGACCGCGTTGATCAGCGCGTTGAGGATTGCCCAATCCGAAATCGCGTCTGAGCCGTCTTTCATTGCTTCTGTCTCGCGATTGGGTGATGCGACTGAACCGGCGTCAAGATGATCACGTCCGATCACGATCGGTGCTTTGACGATTCCTTTCGCGACCAGTTCATTGAATTTGAGTCCAGCTTTGACGCGTTCGCCGTAGCCAAGCCAGCAGATGCGCGCCGGCAATCCCTGAAACGGAACTTTTTCTTTCGCCATCTTCAGCCAGCGATGCAAATGTGCGTCGTCCGGGAATAATTCCATGATGGCTTCGTCAGTGCGATAAATATCTTCGGGGTCACCTGAAAGAGCGACCCATCTGAACGGCCCTTTGCCTTCGCAAAATAACGGGCGAATATATGCTGGCACGAAGCCAGGAAATTCAAACGCATCGGTTACGCCATAGTTGTAAGCCTGCTGGCGAATGTTGTTTCCATAATCAAAAACCTCCGCGCCTTTACGCTGGAACTCTAGCATGGCCTGCACATGCTTTGCCATCGAAGCCATCGCCATCTTTTTATATTTTTCAGGATCAGATTTGCGAAGCTCATTAGCCGCGGTCACTGAAAGTCCAGACGGAACGTACATCAACGCTTCGTGCGCGGATGTTTGGTCGGTCACTACATCCGGCGTAACGCCGCGTATCACAAGTTCGTTGTAGATGTCCGATGCGTTTCCAATCAGGCCAATCGAGCGCGGCGTTTTGCTTTTTACATTTTCTTCTACTAGCGTCATGGCTTCTTCGAGCGTGTCCACAACGGTATCAACATATCCGATTGCGCGGCGACGCTCCGCGCGATCTCGATCTACTTCGACAATAAGTCCCACGCCTTCATTCATAGTGATGGCAAGCGGCTGCGCGCCGCCCATGCCTCCGAGACCAGCCGTCAAAACGAATTTGCCCTTAAGTGAATGCCAGTCTTTGAGTTTTGCCAGCGCGCCAAACGTTTCGTATGTGCCTTGGAGGATTCCCTGCGTGCCAATGTAAATCCATGAACCGGCGGTCATTTGGCCGTACATGATCAAGCCTTTGGCAGCCAATTGGTCGAAGTGTTCCCACGTGGCCCAATGCGGCACGAGATTAGAATTGGCGATTAAGACTCTCGGTGCGTCCTTATGTGTTTTGAAAATAACGACCGGCTTGCCGGATTGAACAAGCAGCGTTTCATCGTCTTCAAGATTCTTCAGCGATTCGAGTATTGCATCGAAAGCTTCCCACGAACGCGCGGCTTGTCCGCGCCCACCGTAGACGACCAAATCCTGTGGGCGTTCTGCGACTTCAGGATCGAGATTATTTTGGATCATGCGATACGGGGCTTCGGTCAGCCACGATTTGCAGGTGAGCTTTGTGCCGCGCGGCGCGCGGACGGTGCGAGGGCCAGACATGATAGACTCCTTTGAAAATAAAATTCCTCCCGGCAATTATACGCCGGGAGGAATTTGTGTTTTGTTTTTTTTTTATGGAAGCATTTTGATTTGATCTGTCATCAGATCAAACTCGTTCAGAATCGCGTCTTTCAAATCTGGCGTCGTGGAGAACGTGAAAGCCAATGTGCCGCTCTTGACTTTGAAGGCA
>JAJYOO010000263.1 GCA_021796155.1 Chloroflexota bacterium | reverse complement strand
TTGGAAAATATTTAATTGAGAAGATTGCGCGCGTGCCGGTGGAAGTTGTCATCGCGTCCGAGTTTCGTTACAGCGATCCGATCATTGACGACAAAACAGTCGTGCTTGCCATTTCGCAATCCGGCGAAACAGCGGACACACTGGCCGCGATGGAAGAAGGCCGACGCAAAGGCGCAATCTTGTGGAGCATCGTCAACGCGATTGGATCACAAGCTATGCGGATCGCGGACGGTTTCATCTCGATGCAAACTGGACCCGAAATCGGCGTGGCTTCGACAAAGGCTTTTGTTGCGCCGTTGGTGGATCAGTACATGCTGGCGATTCTTTTGGCCGATCTACGCGGCGTCATTGACGAAAAGACGCGCAGAGCATTGGTCGCGGATTTGCGCCTCGTGCCCGATCTCGTTGGCCGCACACTGGACCGCGAATCTGAAGTCGAGGAAGTCGCCCACGTGTTGAAAGATGTCCGCGATTGTCTTTATCTTGGTCGCGGCATCAATATGCCCATCGCTTACGAAGGTGCGTTGAAGCTGAAAGAAATTTCATACATCCACGCCGAAGGATACCCGGCCGGTGAAATGAAACATGGCCCGATCGCGTTGATTGACAAGACCATGCCAGTTATATGTCTCGCGCCGAAAGATCCGTGGCACGAGAAGATGATTTCGCAAATCCAACAAGCCAAAGCGCGCGGCGGGACAGTCATTGCGATCGCGACCGATGGCGATGAGTTGATTGATGGAATGACAGATCACATCCTTTGGATTCCCGAAACGCCGTGGATGCTTTCGCCCGTGGTGACGGTTCTGCCGCTTCAATTGCTCGCGTATCATATCGCCGCCATCCGCGGACTGGACATTGACCAGCCGCGCAATCTCGCCAAAAGTGTTACAGTCGAATAAAATGAATCTCATGAGCGAATTTCAAACCACCATTGGCATATACATTTCTTCATCCATATTAAAACAACCCAAACGTCAAATCCGCTTTGATGAGCCGCTGATCTCCAGCGGACTCGTGGATTCTTTCAGCCTTGTTGATCTGGCTTTGTTTGTTGAGGACAAATTTGGTGTTCACCTTGACGACACGGAATTGAACGCACAGACTTTCGACACACTCGATCAATTGGCGAACCTGATCCAAAGCCGACAATCCAAATGACGACTCTTTCGGAGCGGCTTCAATCGCTTCACGCGCGGACGCCGGGGCGGGTCGCGGTTTACCTTCAACATTCAGGCAAGTCTGATTTACCAATTACTTATCATCAATTATTGTGCGGAGCGAATGCTTATGCGCGCACATACGAACGCGAAAAGATTCAAGCGGGCGAAGTTGTCATTTTGATCCTTCAACATGGCGAAGATTTGATTTATTCGTTTTGGGGCGCAATTTTGCGCGGCGCGATTCCGTCCATCATGCCGTTCCTGACCGAGAAGCTTTCGCCGGAACGTTATCGTGCTGATCTATCCGCGTTGATTTCGGTAACCAAACCCGCAGCGGTTGTAACGTATCCTGAATTTGAAAACGATGTCCGTGAAGCGTTGAAAGAAAGCGATTCTGTTCGGGCGGTAATCGTAACTAATCGGCTTGAGCTGCAATCTGAACCAGATTTTCCTAGCTTGCCGGGAATGAAATGCTCGCCGGATGATATTGTTTTGTTACAGCATTCTTCCGGCACGACTGGTTTGCAAAAAGGCGTGGCATTGTCGCATCAAGCCGTATTCAACCAATTAGATGCTTATAGCCGCGCGTTGAATTTGAACGATGATGACGTAATTGTTTCGTGGCTTCCGCTTTATCATGACATGGGCTTGATTGCCGGTTTTCTCATGCCGATTCTCTCCGGCGTGCCGCTGGTGTTGAGTTCTCCGTTTGATTGGGTACGCGCGCCATATCGCTTAATGCAATCTGTTTCGGAATACAAGGGCACGCTTTCATGGCTGCCCAATTTTGCATATAACTTTTGCGCGCAAAAAATCCGTGACCGTTCGTTGGATGGCGTGGATTTGTCTTCATGGCGCGCGGTCATCAATTGCTCCGAGCCGGTGCGATCAGAAAGTCACCAGGCTTTTTATGAACGATTTAAATCGTACAGCTTGAAATTGAATGCGTTGCAAACTTCGTATGCAATGGCGGAAAACGTCTTCGGCGTGACACAGTCTGATTTGTCGCGGCCGCCTCAAGTCGAGGAAATTGACCGTGAAGCTTTCATGTCCGAACGCGTTGCGCGTCCGGCATCTGATAATCGTCCGGCGATGAAGATGATGTCGTCGGGTAAACCGTTGTCGAATACGCGCGTCCGCGTTTTGGATGAACATGGCAAGGATGTTGTTGAACGTGTCATCGGCGAAATTGCTTTGCAAAGCGATTGCATGTTGACCGGTTATTACAACCGGGACGATGCGACGACAAAAGCGTTTCTCGATGGCTGGTATTTGACCGGCGATTTCGGTTATGTTTCAAACGGCGAAGTTTATGTCACCGGACGCAAGAAGGATATGATCATCGTCGGCGGAAAAAATATTTATCCGCAGGATTTGGAATCGTTGACGTATGAAGTGCCGGGCGTTCACGCGGGACGGTCAGTGGCTTTCGGCATTTTTGATAGCGGGGCGGGGACGGAGGATGTGGTCATCATTGCCGAAGTTGATTCGGAAGACTCCGCGCAACAGGAGGAAATTGCCGAAGCGATACGCCGTCACGTCACAAAAAATTCTGCCATTGCTTTGCGCTATGTGAAAGTGGTCGGACCGAAATGGATTTTGAAAACGTCCAGCGGAAAGACAGCGCGTTCAGCTAATAAAGAAAAATTTTTGAAAGAATTGGAAGAAGAAAACGAATAAAAAATCTCTCGCTCGATGGCGAGAGATTTCATTTATGCACCAGTGGGGAGCCGTTTTTCGAGCGTGCGGCTGAGGATGTCTTCCTGTTCAGCAGAAGCCGATTTGAAGCGTTTGGATCGGCTGTGATTTTTCTCTTTGCTTTGTGCGCGTTCCTGGGCCATTTGCCACGCGATCTGCATCGCGGTCAATTCCGGTTCCAACGGCTGCGCCTCGGCTTCGACTTCAGCTTCTTCATGCTTCTTGCCGCGCTTGCTGCGACGTTTGTTTTCGCGTTCAGGCTTTGGTTCTTCGACAACTTCGGGTTGCAAAGCTTTCATGCTCAGACGGATTTGTCGTTTCTTGCGATCCACATTGAGAACGACAGCCTCGACTTCATCGCCTTCTTTCACGACTTCACTTGCATTCTTGACAAAGCCGCGTGCCAGCTCACTCACGTGGATCATGCCGGGGCGCTCCGCTCCAATGTCAACAAAAGCGCCGTATGATTCGAGTCTGACCACTTTGCCTTTGACGACCATTTCGGGGTTCAGGTCTTTCCAATCATATTTTAGCGGTTCGATCATGGTGAGTTCGATTCGATCTTTGCGGACTTTGCGAACCCAAACATCCACAGTCTGTCCCTCTTTTATAATGTCTTCCACTTTGTTAACCGGTTCTTTTTGAAGCTGTGAGATATGCAGCACGCCGGGGATGGATTGTCCTACATCAATGAGAGCGCCCGCCAGCGTGGTCTTGAGAACTTTACCTGTCAATTTGGTTTTCGGCTCGATGCCGACAGGCGTTGTATCAGTTGTAACCATATTTAACTCCTATGAAACGGGGATAATGCCGAAGAGCGATTATACCTGTCTGACATCCATGCGTCAATGTGAAAATCGTTTCTGTCCTTACAGTCGGTTGTCATTTTTTCTGTTCTCGATTACATTCAATATATATGTCGAAATCTTCTCGATAAGGTTGTGTTAATGAATTTTGTAATCTTGATTGGGGCGATTGCGTTATGGGGCATTGTTCATTCATGGCTGGCTTCGTTTGAAGTCAAAGGCTTGTGGTCGCGCTCTTTTGGAAAGAACGCGATGCGGGTCTACCGGCTTGCCTATAACGTCTTTGCTGTTGTAAGTTTTGCGCCAATCCTTTTGTTGATGCGCTTATTGCCGGATCAAAATCTTTACGCGGTTTCCGCGCCATGGCTGTATTTGATGCTGGCGGGGCAGGGACTTTCTGCGATTCTCTTGCTCGTCGGAGTCTTGCAGACTGATACACTCTCGTTCATTGGACTTCGCCAACTGATCGTGCCGGACGAGGATGCGGGCACGCTCGTCACAAGCGGACTCTACCGCCTCGTCCGTCATCCGCTTTATCTCTTCGGGCTGCTCTTCATTTGGCTGACTCCGATCATGACGGTGAATCTGTTGATTGTGTATATCGCGCTCACCATCTATATTTTTGTCGGCGCGTATTTTGAAGAGCGCAAACTGCTGCGCGAATTCGGCCAAACCTACGCGGACTATAAATCGCGTACGCCGATGGTTATTCCGGGCTTGATCTTTCGCCGCAGCAAATAGTCATCAGCCTTAAGATGAAATTTAGCCAGCCGGATATAATTGAATGTAATCGAGAACAGAAAAAAT
>JAJYOO010000262.1 GCA_021796155.1 Chloroflexota bacterium | reverse complement strand
TTTTTCAAAATGACTTTGCAAACTTCGATATTTCAAATCCTTTTGCTTCATCGCCTGAATGGCCGACACCGCCGCCATCGCCGCGGAAAGAGTCGTGAGCAAAGGGACGTTCATCGCAATCGCCGCCGAGCGGATTTCAGCGCCATCGGCGTGTGCATGCGGACCGAGCGGCGTATTCAGCACCAATTGAATTTTGCCCGCGCGAATTAGATCAACAATTTGAGTCGAACCATCCATGGCCTTTTCAACAATTTCAACTGGCATACCGGCTCTATGAATCATGTCGGCAGTGCCGGGCGTGGCATACAGTTTGAAACCCATGCGGTGCAAATCGCGCGCGAACTTCAAGCCCGCACTTTTATCAAAGTCGTTGACTGTGATCAGCACCGCGCCAGTTTGTGGCAACCCCATCCCTGCCGCGATCTGTGACTTGGCGAATGCGTGACCGAAGCGCGATGCGTGTCCCATCACTTCGCCGGTGGAGCGCATCTCGGGTCCGAGCAACGAACTTGAGCCGGGAAGTTTTTTGAATGGAAGCACTGCTTCTTTGACGAAGAAACCATTCACGCGCGGTTCTTCAATGACATTTAATTCCTTTAACGTTTTTCCGGCCATCACCTGCGCGGCGACATAAGCCAGATTTAATCCGGTCGCTTTGCTTGCATAAGGCACAGTCCGCGATGCGCGCGGATTAACTTCCAGCACGCACACCACTTCATCCTTCAATGCAAACTGCACGTTCATCAATCCGCGCACACCCAATGCGAGTCCAAGTTGTTCTGTGTACTCGCGCATGATTCCCTGATGATACGCACTGACCTTATACGGAGGCAGGACGCACGCCGCATCTCCCGAATGGACGCCTGCTTCTTCGATGTGTTGCATCACCGCCCCGACAACGACTCGTTCGCCATCGGACAAAGCATCGACATCGATCTCGAAAGCGTCTTCCATAAACTTGTCAATTAATATCGGTTGACCAGGAGCCGCTTCGATCGCCTTTTGAATGAATCCCGCTAAATGTTCCTCGGACTCGACTAAAGCCATTGCCCTGCCCCCCAACACGAACGACGGCCTGACCAAAACAGGATATCCGATTCTGTTGGCAACAACACGTGCCTCATCGAGCGAACGCGCGATCCCGTTTTCGGGCTGAGGGATGTCCAACTCTTTAAGCAGTTTGGCAAACTCTTCGCGGTCTTCGGAGAGTTGAATCGCGTGCGGTGACGTGCCTAAAATTTTCACTCCCGCCGCTTCGAGTCCCGCCGCCAAATTAAGCGGAGTCTGTCCGCCGAATTGAACGATCACACCGATGGGTTGTTCTTTGTCAATCACGTTCAAGACATGTTCAAGAGTCAACGGCTCGAAGTACAAACGGTCAGCGGTGTCGTAATCCGTGGAAACTGTCTCAGGATTGCAGTTATACATGATGGTTTCGTAACCCATCTTGGATAAAGCAAACGCGGCCTGACAACAACAATAATCAAATTCGATTCCCTGCCCAATCCGATTCGGTCCGCCGCCGAGAATTAATATCTTTTGCTTATCGGTCGGACGCGATTCATCATCCATCTCATACGCGGAGTAAAGATACGGCGTCTGCGCCTCAAACTCCGCTGCACAAGTGTCCACGCGTTGGAAAGTGGGCAGGATGTTGAGACGCTTGCGTAGTTCGCGAATGGATAATGCAGAATGAGGAATGGAGAATGAAGAATTCAGGATTCGTGCAATGTATGAGTCCGAAAAACCCATTTGTTTTGCGGTGCGAAGAACGGACTTAAATTCTGCGCTCTGCATTCTTCCTTCTGCATTCTGAATTCCGCCTTCTGCATTTGCTTTGCCATATTCTGCAGTCTGCATTCTGACTTCTTCATTCAATTGCATTTGCGCGAGAAACCAAAGATCGTAACCCGTAGCTTTGGAGATTTCTTCTAATGAAATTCCTTGCTGGATAGCGCGATACACGCGGAATAATCTGTCCGCGGTGGGAGTTGTCAGTGTGGATAATGTTTCAGATTCAATGGGCAACTCGCGGCTTGGCCCCGAACCGTCGAGGGCGTCCACGCCGATTTCCAAAGATTGAATCGCTTTGTTCAAAGCTTCGGGAAAAGTCCGTCCCAACGCCATCACTTCGCCCACGGACTTCATCTGCGGTCCGAGAGTTGGGTCCACGCCTGGAAATTTTTCAAACGCCCAGCGCGGAATTTTGACCACGACATAATCGAGCGACGGCTCGAAGGCGGCTTTGGTTTGTTTGGTGATATCGTTGGTGATCTCGTCGAGGGTGTAACCGACGGCGACCAGCGCGGCAAGTTTTGCAATCGGAAAACCCGTTGCCTTCGATGCCAGCGCCGACGACCTGCTCACACGCGGATTCATTTCGATGACCACCACGCGTCCCGTTTTGGGGTCAACGCCGAACTGCACGTTCGAGCCGCCTGTTTCAACACCGACAGCAGTCAGCACACGATGAGCAAGATCGCGCAAAATTTGATACTCGCGGTCTGTCAGCGTTTGCGCGGGCGCGACCGTGATGCTGTCACCGGTGTGAACGCCCATCGGGTCAAGATTTTCAATCGAACATACCACGACAAAATTATCAACTTTGTCGCGCATCACTTCAAGCTCGTATTCTTTCCACCCCAAAACTGATTCTTCGAGCCATGCCTGACCGATGGGCGATTCAGAAATCGCACTGCGAACAGCTTCTTGAAGTTGGGCAGGTTCATATACCCACGACGCGCCCGTCCCGCCCATCGCAAATGAAGCGCGAACTAAAACTGGATAACTTGTTTCTTTGACAAGCTCTTCTGCTTCTTCAATTGAATATGCCGCTCCGCCACGTGGAACCGGTATATTATTTTTTTGCATCGTCTCACGGAACAACAGCCGATCTTCCGCGGCTTTGATGGCGCTGAGTTTTGCGCCGATCAATTGCATGCCATATTTTTCAAGCACGCCGTTTTCACTGAGAGCCAGCGCGAGATTTAAACCTGTTTGCCCGCCAACAGTCGGGAGCATCGCGTCGGGTTTCTCCTGTGCGATGATGGCTTCGAGCGCTTCGGGTGTGAGCGGTTCGATATAAGTTGTATCCGCGATTTCGGGGTCGGTCATGATCGTGGCAGGGTTCGAGTTGACCAGTACCACGCGATAGCCCTCCGCTTTCAAAGCTTTGACCGCTTGCGTGCCGGAGTAATCAAACTCCGCGGCTTGACCGATGACGATGGCTCCCGAGCCGGGGACGAGGATGGTGTGAATATCGCTTCGCTTCATAATGCAGAATGTAGAATGGTGAATGCAGAATATTTGATTTCCATTTTCGTTCTAACCCTTCCTCGAATTATTTCGTTTTGATGTGTTGATGGATGAGACGAAGATGGCAATCAACTCATCGGTTTCTTTTTGCAGGTCTTCAAGTTTCGCGGCAGAGACGATGCCGCCCTCCACCAACAGTTCAAGCCAGAAAGCGGTTTCATCCAATTCTTTCAACGCGCCACCCATCATATTGACAAAGTCAGCTGGGGACTTTGCCCTGCAAGCCTCACGATATTGTGCTCCAACCGAAGTGCCGCTTCGCAATACTTGTTTTCCAAGAATCTGAGCCTCACCAGTCTTTGGCAGGCTTTGATACACCTTGATGATCCGCAAAGCAAACTTTTTCGTTCTCTCTCGTAAATCCATCACGTCACGCGCCATAGTCAGCCTCCTTTTTATTCTGCATTCTGCCTTCTTCATTCATCATTCGAAAGAACTCCGCAAAAATATCATGCGCATCGTGCGGACCCGGTGCGGCCTCGGGATGAAATTGTACGCTGAATACAGGTTTGTTTTTCATGCGCAAGCCTTCCAGCGAGTCGTCGTTTAAACTTTTGTAAGTGATTTCAACTTCATCTGGATTTAAATCTCCAGCCGTGACGCAATAATTATGATTCTGTGCGGTGATGAGAACCTCGCCGTTTGGTAAATATTGAACGGGATGATTCCCGCCGTGATGTCCAAATTTGAGTCGGTGTGTGTCTGCTCCCAGCGCGCGTCCAATCAATTGATGTCCAAGGCAAATTCCAAAAATTGGAATATCACTTTTAATTAATTCACTAACCGCTTGAACCGCGTAAGGCAATCCCGCCGGGTCACCGGGACCATTCGATAAAAAGACTCCATTGGGTTTCATCGCCAGCACTTCATCGGCGGTTGTGTCCGCAGGGACAACCGTCACATTCGCGCCGCAAGAAGAAAGATGACGCAAAATATTTTCTTTGATACCAAAATCATAAGCCACCACTGACCACTGTTTACTGTTCGCTGATAACTGATCACTGGTTACTGGCTTCACCCATTTTTTTCCTTCATCATCGACCCAATGATAAGTTTCCTCGCAAGTCACTTCCTTGACCACGTCACGCCCATCGAGTCCGCTCCACTCGCGCGCCATCTTCAATAATTCATCGGACGATGTTCCCTTGGTTGATAACGCC
>JAJYOO010000261.1 GCA_021796155.1 Chloroflexota bacterium | reverse complement strand
AGAACCGGGGTCGCGTCCGGCCAATGTGGCCGAAACCGTTCTACCATCGGCGTTGGATACGTTTAGATTTTCCTCGCGCGTCACAACGTGATCCGCAGTCAAGACTAAATCAGCCGCATAGGCAATGCCGCTAGCCGGATAACGCTTGCGCGCATCCACCAATATAGTTCCCGCGCCGCCCTTTTCAACAGCCGCGGCCAGCCCGTTTGAAAAATCAGTCAATGTGCTCATCGGAACTCCTTTTGCATCTTATCATGAGTTGAAATACGATCAGAGTGTAATGCGTTCGCTGTTAATAAACATCGGACGTTCGATTAGAAAAAGACCCGCCCAAATGGGCGGGTCCCTCAGATCATGCCATAATTGTGAAACAAGTGTCTATCCACTCGCTAATACGCGTATCTTATCGAAACCTTCGCGAATCAATTCACATATTTCCAGGGCAACGTCGCCATCGGTCAATCCCGTCACCGGATCCGGAATGTCATAGGGCGTTCCCTTCACCGCGTCAGTTAATAACCAAGTCTTGGACTGGAACAACGGGAACTCTACCTGCAATGCTTCTTTCTGTCCACTTTCCATAACAAGCACCAAATCCGCCTCTTGGATCATGTTTTCAGTAATTGCCTTTGAGCGATGCAAATGAATATCAAGGCCCATCTGCTTTGCTTTTTCAGTTGCATCTGACATCGGAGGCATACCATCCATTGCCCACGTACCGGCGCTCGATACCATCCAGGTATTTTCCTGCTTGTGTTTAACCAGCTCGCTGCGGAAACATTCTGCAGCAATCACGGAGCGATAGCGATTTGCAGTACAAACAAACAAAATATTTGGCACATTATTTCCTGCAAATGAAATATTGAGACGGTGTGGCTTCCTTTACGGATCTTGCGCTAATAAGGACAGCATCACTTCAATTTGACCATTACCAAACTTTTCAATGGATGACATTTGTTGGTTCACGCAAGTAACATTGCATGTCTATATATGGTGAAAATGGTTTCGGATCTGACAGGAAGAGCAAAAATATCTAAAATTGCCGCAGACTAACTAACCACCGCCAGATGCCAATTGCTTATGCGCTCCAACCCATGGCTTTCCAAGCCTATGATTCTCGCCGACTTGTACTTTCGTCAGCTTCTGTGCAGTTTGTGCGGATAACATCGCCACGCTTGCCCAATCATTAGATAACACAGCAGTCCGCATCTTTTGTGCAGTTTGTCCGGCCCAAGCCCATTCCATGCGGAATTTATCAGCCTTGATCCAGTAATCGCGTTTCTCCCATGCAGCCACGGATGAGTCAATGCCATTTGAAATGGATTGCAAAGCAATCGCAATAAACGCGGCCAGGTCGCGCGTTTCGTCGGTGACTTCTTTTTGCCGCGCCAGTTCGCGGACGGCAAGCACAATCGCTTTCGTTAATTGAGTGCGTTGTTTTCCAATGGAGTCGATGTTTACAATTCGGGACATGAGTGCGGATTATACCAAAATGAATTTCTCGCGGATCGTCAGGCTACTCGCCTCTGCCGCCAGCCAATTTCAAGAACAAGATACCGATCAAAAGAGTCGCAAGAAAGACGTACCAGGGAATTGCCGCTAGGATGCTCATCAACCAACGGTACGCGGCGTCAATCAAGGCTGCATCGCCTAATTGGATCACACTGCTAATCAACAAAAAGATCGCGCTGGATGTGACAACGAAAATACCCGCAAATAGCAGATGTTCCAGTTTAACGATCAGGCGCGTCGAGCCGAACTGGTAACCGCCTCGGTAGCCGCTTCTTCTGTAATATCCCATTTCATCTTCTCCTTTCCTACTTAATCAACTTGCTTCAACAAAATAATTGGGCGGATTATAGCACAACTGTTCGGATTTGATGTAAAATAGGGCATCAGATTCAAGCTTTTACGTCATCTTATCGCGGAGACTTATTCATGGCAGACGGCAAAACACATGCAGTCGGGACACGAACGCTGGCAACGTTCTTGTTCGTCGGACAGATTGCAAATGGAATTCATCAAGGCTATCCATTGCAAACCGTTTTCTTTTCATCATTAGCGTTGTCAGTTGGAACACTTGGCGGACTCTTTCTGACCCCAGATTTAGATGTAGATGCTGGAAGCGATAGCGAGGAAGAAGTCCGGGATATTTCCCCGCTCGGAGAAAACTTCTGGTGGGTTTATTGGTTCCCGTATCGCAAATTGATTCCACATCGCTCGCCATTGAGTCATTGGCCTGTTATCGGAACGCTTGGCAGATTGATTTATCTAAGCATCTTATATTGGATTCTTCTGACTGCCGCGTATTTCTTGAATGCAGCAGCATTTGGCTGGCTGGAAGCAGCCGGCGTGTGGTTGTTGAATTTTCCTTACCTTTATATCTTTGTAGTTGGATTGGGCAGCGCGGACACATTGCACTTCTTTATGGACCAGCGCATCTTCCACAAAATATTCAGGCAGCGAAGATGGGTGCCGCAACAACAAACGTTGTGGAGCAAAGTCTTCGCCAGAAATGAAGGTTGATTCTTGTGAGGATGCAATCAAATTCGCCGCTCAAGACCCATATAAGCATAAAGTTAACACACTACCCCGTTTATTGACGCTCCCTTCCCCGTGCTTTATAATTTCGCCGCGTTTCCGCAAATGTGTCCCGAGTTGGTCGAAGGACATTGTGGACACGCCATACAGCACCAGGGGACGTGCTGGAACTGGCAGACAGGCATGACTTAGGATCATGTGCCGCAAGGCGTGAGGGTTCAAGTCCCTCCGTCCCCACAAGCGAAGATGAATCTTCGCCATCTGTTTTGTAAAGAAGGAACTAAAGCTTGAAACTCGAAAAGACGATTCAAGAAGACCATCAGGCCCAAGTGATCGTTGAGGTGGAGCTTGATCAACTCGAAAAAGCCCGACGACGCGCAGCGCGCAAACTTGCGGAGCGCGGCAAGATTCCCGGCTTCCGCCCCGGCAAGGCACCATATGAAGTGATTGTTCGTTATTATGGCGATGAAGCCATCTATGAGCAGGCCGTGGATTTGCTCGTGGATGAAATCTATCCCGAAATGTTGAAAGAGGCGGATATCAATCCCGTCGCAGCCGGTTCGCTCGAAAAGCTCGATAAGATTGACGGAAGTGACCTGCCCAAATTCACGTTCAAAGTCCCGTTGGCTCCCGAAGTGAATCTGGGCGATTACCACAGCGTGCGCGTGCCATATGAATTCAAAGCACCCGGTGCAGAAAAACTCGAACAATCGCTCGAAGATTTGCGGCAAATGTACGGGACAACCGAAACCGTTGAACGCGAGGCACAGGAAGGCGATTACATCCTCGCCGATCTGGAATCTGAAAAAGAAGCTTTGACGCGTCCCGGATTCGCGACATTGATTCGCAAAGAGGACCGCGAGAACGAATTCCCGTTTCCCGGTTTTGCGCGTCAGCTCGCGGGACTGAAAGCGGGTGACTCCAAAACGATCTCACACACCTTCCCGGCAGATCACGCCGACGAAACGCTTGCCGGTCAAAGCGCGGACACCAAAGCGACAGTCAAAACCGTCCGTTCGATGACACTGCCCGAATTGAACGATGACTTCGCCAAAATGGTCGGTCAATACGAAAATCTCGACGCGCTCAAAGAAGCGTTGACCAAAGAAATCGAAGCGACAGCCCGCTCTCAGTACGATGATGAATATTTCACTCAATTAGTTGACAAGATCAAAGAAGGCGCGACGATCAAATATGCGCCGCAATCGCTGGAGCACGAAGCCGGTCACGTCATCGAAGATTTGGAACAGCGATTAGCGCAACAAGGCCTCGACCTTGAAACGTATTACAAAATGCGAAACACCGACGCAACTAAATTTCTTGAAGAAGAAGCAAAACCCGTCGCAAAGAAGCGCCTTGAACGCTCGTTGATCCTTGATGAGATTTCACGTCAGGAAAAAATCGAAGTTGACAACAAGTCGCTCGACGAAGAATTCAACAACACATTAGTTGACCTGCAGATGCAGGGTGTGAATCTGGGCAAGGTCCGCGGCGGCAGGCAGGGACAACAGCGCGTGGCGGAAGCCGTCGCGATGGAATCCGCAAATCGCTTGCTAACGCGTCGCACATTGGATCGTCTAAAAGCCATCGCAACCGGCGAATATAAGCCCGAAGAGAAAACGGAAGAAACTACAAGCGAAGAAAAAGCTAATGAAACAGAAGCCGCTAAATCGTCAAACGAAGAAGCGAGCGAAGATTCAAAATAAAAGTCTGTCCCGCTCTATGCGGCGGCTTGGGCATGAAGCGCAGGTAAGAGCGCCGAGTCCAGCGCATCTAAAGAAATCGAATAGTAAAAGTCAATTGAAAGAAGTTGTTAGCAAGAAAAGAGAGAGGCTATGAATATCCCAAATTTCAAGAACGTCGTTCCGATGGTTGTGGAGACGACTGGCCGCGGTGAGCGCGCGTACGACATTTATTCGTTGCTGCTCAAAGAGCGCATCGTTTTCCTTGGCTTGACGATCAGA
>JAJYOO010000260.1 GCA_021796155.1 Chloroflexota bacterium | reverse complement strand
TGCGAGTTATTCTTCAAACAAATCCACCCACTGCCATCTTTTCAAGCTTTCAAGAGAGTCACATTCTTCTAATCGTACGGGGACAATAAATATCTCCCCTTCGGGTTTTTCCATCGCAGTATCAAGTGCAAGGCGAACTTCTTTTTGTCGAAACCCTGCTTGATTAAATTGTTTTGAAAGGCAGACAATTACTACATCGCTTTCACGCACAGCTTTGCGAATTTCCAATTCCCAATCCTGTCCGGGCAAAAGTTTTTCTTTATCAAGCCACGCATCCACGCCATCCTTGACAAGTCGGTTATATAAGGCGCGCACGGCAGGCACGTCACTGTGCGCGTGGCAGAGGAAGACTTTGAGAGGGCGTTTGTCAGATATGGACATTATTACTTTCTTGCTTGAACACCAAATTTTCAGCCAAAATAAGAGCATTGACTGCTATGGTTTCCACATTGTGCTTGCGACCTATTTTTCTAAATTCTTCGATTGGAATGGGTGATTCGATGATACCAGTAAACATCTTTTCCCAAAAATCAACAGCAGTTTCAGTAGGACTGCCAATTCCAAGAGGTATCAATGGCTTTCCTACACTTAGCGTGCGATTAGCAACCTTCCTTGTTCCTGCGCCGCCACCTATTATTATCACAGCATCGCTATTATCTACAACATAATCCTTACGTTGACTATAAGTCTGACCAACCAGATGAATATGACCAAACTGAAAGTTAGGCGCTTGATAATCACGAGGACGGTAAACTTGTATAAATTCTTCAGGGGAGAGTGATTTGTCTTTACAAACTTTCAACGCACCCTCTGCTGCTAATTGATCCACACCTCTTGCCCCATTACTAAATAAAATATGACCACGAAGTATTACTTGCATCCCTATACAATAAGCTGCACTTTCAGCCACACTTGATGCCTCGCGACCACCAGTTACCAATATTCTTAATGGTGATGTATGTATAGGAAAAATGTTATTTGCAATAGGCAATTCAACTAAAGCTATCTTTTCTGCACGCATACGTAGCGCATTTATTAATCGAACGTATCCATCTTCTTCAAATAAATCCACCCAATGCCAACGTTGCAGGCTTTGAGGCACATTACATTCTTCTAATCGCGCAGGAATTATGAAAATCTCACCCTCGGGCTTCATGTCAGCCTCATTAAGTGCAATTCGAACTTCTTTCTGCCGAAACCCTGCTTGATTGAATTGCTTTGAAAGGCAAGCAACCACCACATCTGCTTCGCGCACAGCATTACGAATTTCCAATTCCCAATCCTGTCCGGGCAAAAGCTTTTCTTTGTCAAGCCACGCGTCTACACCATCTTTAACAAGTCGGTTGTATAAGGCATGCACGGCGATCGCGTCGCTGTGAGCGTGGCACAAGAAAACTTTGAGAGAGCGTTTCTCTTCAGGCATGTGGTTTCCCGCTGAAATGGGTTGCCGAAATTATACAACCGAAGCTGTATCCTCCGCAGCAAATTACCCTGAGAGAGTGACTAACTTCGATGTGATGAAAAGAAAAGCCAAGCCACGAATCACGCGAAAGCTTTTAAAAATTTGTGTAAATTCGTGAAATCCGTGGCAAAAAATTTTCCTTATCCATTAGGGGCACTTCGATTTTCGACACTCCCCCACGCTAAAATGAGCAAAACGGCCCAAATCAGGCAGGGACATCCTTCGAGGATCCTTCGACCATCCTTCGATAATTCTTCGACGCGCCCCTCGCTTCCTTTCTCTCGCAGCCAGTACCCCAAAACGGCGGCTTTGGGGGCCTCCATTCCCGCTCCTAATCAGGCAATGGTTTTTCCTTCCTTTATCACTGGCACAAATCAGGCAAAATAGCGTGAACCGGACGGCAGGGAAAAGACCATCCCAAGCTCATCATAAGCACATCATAAGCACAACTACATTCCCCACGTTCCCAAGATTACCTGTATATGGTACAGTCTGGGTACCTTGGCATAGAAACCCTCTCCACGGTCGGTATAAATCGAGAAAATTGACAATGAAACAAACTTCCATCGCCAATTACATCCTCCCCCGTACGCGAGACATCCTGTTCTTGCTCGTTTTCGCGGCTGCGTTGGCCGCAGGCTGGCGCACGCTGAACTCCGATGGCGACCTGCCTCGCCATCTCCTCATGGGACAGGTGATCGTCCAGACTCATTCCATTCCGCAGACCGAATTATTTTCCTATGTCTATGCAGGCCGTCCGTACGTCGCACATGAGTGGCTGGCAGATGTTATATATTATCTTTCCTATCTAGCTCTCGGATTGAAGGGCGTTGTCTTTCTTACGGCGCTCTTGATTTCGTTCACATTCTTTGTGTTGTACTCCGCCCTCTCGTCCGAACATGAAGAACGACTCATCCTGTTGCTGGTCATCCTTTGGGGCGCAGCGATCACGTTCCTTCACTGGATTGCGCGTCCGCATCTCTTCACCATGCTTTATCTTGCCATCTGGCTGGTTCTAACAGATCGTCTCAGCCGCGGCAAAAAGCTGAACTTCTGGATTTTGCCTGCGCTGATGCTTTTATGGGGAAACACGCACGGCGAGTTCATCGCGGGATTTTTGGTTTTGATCGCGTACATGGCTGGTTGGCTGTGGGATTTTATTTTCGACCGCGGACAAGCCGACAAATCCATCATCAAGAATCTCGCCGGGACTTTTGCCGTTTCATTCGTCGCCAGCCTGATCAATCCCTTTGACATCCGCACCTGGACAACGGTTTTGAGCTACATGGGCAATCGTCAGCTAATGTCAACCATCAATGAAACCAAGCCGCTGAATTTCAACGATCCAGCTTACCTGGTTGTGTTCTTGATGATCCTCTTCTCGATTCTGGTCGTCGCCCTCAAGAAGAGCAAGATCCAAAGCGGGCATGCGTTTCTGCTCACCGGCTTCACCGCGTTGACTTTGCTTTCGGGTCGAAGCGTTCATCTTTACGGCGTGGTAATGCCGTTTGTTATTTACGCCCCATTCGCCGAGATCATAAATCCGCTGCTTTCCAAAAAGATTACACCGCCCATCTATCGAATCGAGAAACAACTGAAAGGTTTTGTCTGGCCCGTTCTAACCATCGTTGTTAGTCTCGCGCTTCTGCTCTCTGGAAGGATCGGCGGGGATTATTTCATAGACCCAAAGCTCTTTCCGGTGGATGCCGTCCAATGGCTTGAAAAGAATCCGCAGTCCGGTAGGATGTTCAATGACTTCAAATGGGGCGGCTACATCGTCTGGCGTTTATGGCCGGGACAAAAAGATTTCATTGACAGCCAGAGTGACACAACCGGCGAAGCCACTCAACTCTACGGCACGGTGGAAAATCTCGATCCCGGCTGGCAGGATGTTTTGACTCGCTACGGTGCGAAGTGGATACTCATGCCAATCGGTTCTCCATTGAGCAATGAACTTATGAAAGACGGCTGGCACATTCTTTATCAGGATCAAACCGCCGTCATCCTGCATCAATGATGGATATAATCGCCGCCTGATGCAATACGATATTTTGATCATCGGCGCGGGACCCAGTGGACTCTCCACCGCGCTTCATCTCGCAAAGTTCGCCCCGCATCTCACGGACCGAATCCTGGTCCTCGAAAAAGCGCATCATCCGCGCCTGAAACTTTGCGCGGGCGGACTCGTCGCCGACGCGGAGGTCATCCTCCAGAATCTTGGCCTCGATGTCAGCGAAGTCCCGCACGTGGACGCCTCGTCCGCGCATTTGGATTACGCAGGCAAAGGCTTGACGATTTCCATACCAAACGCACATGCTTTGCGAATCATTCGCCGCAATGAATTCGACGCGTGGCTGGCGCAGAAAACAAGGGATAAGGGAATAGAGATTAGGGAAGGTATAACAGTAAAGAATGTCCAACCGCGTGATGACTGTGTGATCGTGGAAACCGACGCTGGAACATTTACCGCGCAAATCATTGTTGGCGCGGATGGCTCGAATGGCATCACACGGCGTTGTGTTTTGCCAAACGAATCTATCCACACTGCGCGCGTACTGGAAGTTATAGCCCCCTCCCAGCCTCCCCCAAATTCAAAGAATTTGGGGGAGGTGCCCGAAGGGCGGTGGGGGCAAGCATATTTTGATTTCTTTCCCGTGCCTGATGGCATCGCGGGTTATACGTGGGATTTTCCAACGCAGGTCAACGGTCAGCCGATGCGTTGCTGGGGAATCTACGATACAAATGTTTTAGCCTATAAGCAACGACCAGCTCTCAAAGAGCCACTAGCTGAAGAATTGAAACGTCACGGCTTTGACTTGAACGATTATGAAATCAAAGGTCATCCCATTCGCTGGTTCAGCCCGTTCAATCAATTTGCCGTGCCGCACGTTATCCTCGTCGGCGACGCGGCGGGCGCAGACGGAATCTTCGGCGAAGGAATCAGCATCGCATTGGGATACGGTTTGATCGCGGCAAAAGCGATTCAAGACGCAGTTGCCAAAAACGATTTTACATTCAGCGATTATCGCAGGCGCATTCTCCTCAGT
>JAJYOO010000259.1 GCA_021796155.1 Chloroflexota bacterium | reverse complement strand
AATTCCTGAAAGGATAGCAATCGCGCTAAACAGGTATTTCGTGACAGATTTGTTTTCCAGGTAAGAGTAACCTTTCCAAAAGCCAATGATCGCAAGAAGCGCCAGGGTTGGCGTAGCATCTACTTCATAACGCATCGTGGCGTAAAAGAATAGCAAGATGGATACCAAAATCACAATAGCGCTTCCAGTGAGGCTGGCAACAATCCAAGAGAGAAGATCTTCAGCTTCATTTACATTGGATGAAAAAAGAGCTTTCTTCTTTAGCGAACCGACAACGAGAGTTATGACAGGTATAAAAGCGAAAATAATAAAAGGCGCTGCGTAGAATAATCCCGTCATTTTTTCTGCATTGTATAAATGCGGATTGTAGTTTTGATAATAGGCTTGGTTCAAGTCCGTTTCCCTGACCGGCCTCAAAAACGGAAAGCTTGCGTTGACCACGGGTGGATTTAGAAGGTACATGAATAGATTTGGCATGATATAAACCGGAAGAAAAGCGTATGAATAATACGTATTGAGATCTACCATGGTTATTTGGTAACGAAAACCAAATTCGAGCGGCGAACCGAAGCGTGCCCAGTTGTACCAGCCAAGTCCAATGGCTCCCATCATTAAGGGGAGTCCGAGAGCCAGAAAGGCAGCCAGCAATGTAGCCGTCTCGTTTTTGTGCATCTTGTAGAGCAATATAAATGTCATTAAAGCTATTAAGATAACAGGGAGCGCCATCAAAGCCCGTGATGCAACTGCGAATGACCAGAACATGCCGCCCAGAATCAGTTTCACTTTTGATGATGACTCTTGATCCAAGACGCTGATGACAAAATAAAATCCGCCTATGAAAAAGAATTGATCAGCCGAAATTGCCGCTTCATAGATTCGAGGTTCATTCAGAATCCAAAGGATTGGAGCGATGAGCCCGATAAATAGGATAGGAAGTAAAACTGTCCATTCGGGCAGCGATCTAAAAAAACGGCGCCAGAGTTTGAGAATGATAAGTGATTCGAAGATGAATAACCCGGATGCGAAAATTATGACGAGTATTTGATCTTCGATATTTTTGCCGGTCAGAAGCTTGAGAAATAGCGCTACCACTCCGGGAAATGGCCCCCAATAGAAATAGACCTTCCCGTTGTACAGCGACATATCCCAGATGTCATAGATACTTGGTATATTCTTGCGACTGCCTTCTGGGTCATAAGGGTTTGAGAGCTTGAGAAGCACAGGGTCGGGTTGCATCTCGACCGCCAGCTTTCCATGGAGAAAGGAAGTGGCAAGCCGGTCGTAATAATTCCATCTGTCTGGAACAACCGTCCACGTGCCAGCACTAATGAACCAAAGATAGATCGCGATCACAAGAATACTTCCAAGTGCGGCCAGAAGATATATTCTGTTTGTCTTTGAAGATACAGAATGCAGAATGGGGCTGCTTTGTGAGTTCAGGTTCTGCAGGATGACCGCTGCAACAAAAATAATCATTCCCAGCAGGAGCAAGAAGATCCGCCTCGTTCCCCACGATGTGCCATGGCTCAGTCCGAGTTGTGATGCAAATATTGACGTCCCGATGATTGCAGCCCCAATAATGAGAACAATGTCTGCAAAAAGCTTTTTGTTCATGGCTCGCAGATTATAAAGCACAAAACGGTGGACTCTTTGTGATCGAATCTGCCGTTTCAAATGGGGATTGGCACTACTTAAGAATTGTTTGCTTGTATTTTATGGCCCTTTGACCAGAAAACTGCTGAAGAGCGTATCAATGCCCGCATCGCCGCTCGAGCCGGTTCGGACGATCAAGCCCGCGCCGCCAGTTGTGTAATCCGAATCTTCAACTTGAAGCAAAGCTTGTCCGTTCAGGACCAAAGTCAATGTGCTGCCGGAACAAACACCTTCGATATGATTTACGTCACCCTGATTTACTGTGTTTGGACTGAGTGTTGATTCGTCCAATGAAGTGGCGTTTCCATTTGAGTCGTATTTATAGATTCCATAATCGCCATTCTGGCTGAACTCAAAAGTGTACATACCACCATCCTGGGATGCGCGGCAGGCGACACCGATCAGCCCATCGCTTGGGCCAGTTGTCTCCTGTGCGTCCACCTCGACGCTCACATCCGTAAAGCTATCGGTGTTCGCGTTCCATACAACCTGACCACCGTCCGCTTTGTTAATCAGGATGTGATACTTTCCGCTCTTGTATTCAAGCGTGTAATTGGAGTCGTGTGAAGTATCCCAGCCGCTGTTGGTTTTCGTAAAGTTGTCTTTGAAAAGTACCTTGGAAAACGGAACCGGCGTGTCAATCGGCATTGGCGTAAAAGTTGGCGCAACAGTCGGCGGGGCAAATGTTGGGACAGCGGCAATTGGAGCCTCCGTGGAAGGTGCGGTCTTGACTGCTGAATTGACGTTTGAAAAAACATAGAGCAAGATACCACCAACTACACCGAGGATGACGCATGTCAATACAATCGGCAGAATGAAACTCATTGCGGTGACGCCGACAGTAACACCCGCGGCGACCTTTCCACCTGTCTCAATGGTGTGCGCGGTCTGATCGCTGATTGGGCTGGATTGTCCAAAGTCGGATTGGAAGGATGAGGATGGGAATGCAGTTGGTGTGAAAGTGGGTGCGGGCTGCTCACGCAGTTCCTCCGGGACGATCACTGTATTCCCGCAGTATTGGCACTTGACTTCTTTCTCCGGACCGGAAACAAGGATCGGCGATCCGCAGCTTGGGCATTGAAACGTTTTTGCCTCACTCATAACATCTCCTCTACCAGGATAAGTTGGTTGATGCCCGAATATATCACCATCATCTTTACCGGGGGATGCCCCATTTGGCACATGCTATAATCGTCGGACGATGTCTGCACCGATCTATTTTGACTATGCCGCGACCACACCGGTCGACCGCCGCGTGCTGGACGCGATGCTGCCGTACTTTTCCGCTTCTTTCGGGAACCCGTCATCGGTTCACCGTTATGGACAGCAAGCAGAGGCCGCCCTTGAGTCCGCGCGTGAGACGGTGGCATCTGTGTTGCATTGCCGTCCTGATGAAATCGTTTTCACCTCCTGCGGTTCTGAGTCGGATAATTTGGCTTTGCGCGGCGCGGCATTGGCGATGCGCGAGAAAATCGGTACGACGTGGATTCTGACGTCGAAGGCTGAACATCACGCGGTTAGCAAGACTGCCGAACAGCTTGAAAAATATTATGGATTTCAACTTGAATGGCTCGATGTAAATGAGCATGGCATGGTTACGGCTGAAACTGTTGAGAAAGCGATTTGCGACAAGACCACGTTGGTCTCGGTGATGTATGCCAATAATGAGATTGGCACGACCAATCCGATTCGCGAGATTGCTGAAGTTTGTCACCGACATGGCATTCTATTTCATACCGACGCGGTGCAGGCCGCCGCGTATTTGCCCGTTGATGTCAGCGCATTGGGCGTGGATTTGATGTCGCTTGGTGGGCATAAGTTTTATGGTCCGAAGGGCGTGGGCGCGTTATATGTCCGCAAAGGAACGCCGCTGATTCCATCTCAAACCGGCGGTGGACAGGAGAATAGCCTGCGCGCCGGGACGCAGAATGTGCCATATATTGTTGGCTTTGCCGAAGCATTGCGTTTGGCAAATGAAGAACGTGAACAACGCACCGCGCATGTCAAGCCGTTGCGTGATCGAATCATCGGCGCGGTTTTGGAAACGATCCCCGATTCCAAGTTGACAGGTCATTTGGAATCGCGACTCCCGAATCATGCATCGTTTGTCTTCGAAGATGTGGACGGAAATCTTTTATTGCAAATGCTCGATGCCGCCGGTTTTGCTTGTTCATCTGGTTCCGCTTGTAAAACTGGCAACCCAGAACCGTCAGAAGTAATTACGTCACTTGGCTTCTCGCGCGATTGGGCGTTAGGTTCTTTACGAGTGACGCTTGGCAAAGATTCCACGCCGGAACATGTTGATTCATTTTTGACTGCTTTACCTTCTCTTGTCGAAAAAGCGAGGAAGTTAAACCAGAGCTAAATAAGAGTTTATAGATGATTCTGTTTATCTCTGTTCAATGTCCCCAGTGAATTTAATGACCAAAGTTGTTGTTGCTATGTCTGGAGGCGTGGATTCCTCCGTTGCCGCGGCCCTACTCAAACAGCAGGGCTATGATGTCATTGGTATGATGTTGCGATTGTGGTCCGAGCCGGGGAAGGAAGGATCCAATCGCTGCTGCACACCTGATTCGATGGCATTGGCGCGACGCGTGGCTGCCAAACTTGATATTCCCTTTTATGTTGTCGATGCCAAAGAAGTTTTTCATAATACAGTTGTAAATTATTTTCTTGAGGGATATGCACGCGGCGAAACCCCGAATCCATGTTTGATTTGCAATCGCCAAATCCGCTGGACGTTTTTGCTGGAACATGCGCTGGCTTTAGATGTGGATTTCATGGCGACGGGGCATTATGTGCGAATAAAGAAGGATGAAAGAGGAAAGAATCAATTGCTTCGCGCTGCGGCGCGTCAAACCG
>JAJYOO010000258.1 GCA_021796155.1 Chloroflexota bacterium | reverse complement strand
CTCGCCGAATTATGGCACGCAACGTTCGTTGTGCTTCAATGCCATGACGATTACGAACATAATGACGTACGGCACGGAAGAGCCAAACCGCGATTACAGCCAGGTCAAATACATCATTTTGACAGGCCGCAATTTAGCCGAAGCCATCTCGAATTCCGAAACCCAGGACTTGATCCACGCGATTGACCGCGGCGTGAAAGTCGTTTATCTCGACCCGCGCTTCACGAAGACCGCGGCGAAAGCAACCGAATGGCTGCCGATCAAGCCCGGCACTGACTTGGCCTTTCATCTCGCCATGCTCAATGTCATCATTGGCGAGGGACTTTACAATCATTCCTTTGTGTCGCAATACACGGTTGGCTTCGATGAAGTTGCCGCGAGCGCCCGGCAATACACGCCCGAATGGGCTTCAAAGATTACCGAAATTCCAGCAGATACAATCCGACGAATCGCGCGGGAATTTGCGGCGGCCGCTCCGTACGCGCTGGCTCACAATGGATGGCGTACCTCGAACTTCGTGAACTCGTTCCAGACGGAACGCGCTATTGCAATTCTCAACGCGCTCGTTGGCAACTGGGGAACGACCATGTTCCCGGCTGGTGCGGAAGGCGCCGGCCTTGGTGCGCCAAAGCAACCAGCTTATCCGCGTGTGTCTGCGTTGCGGCTGGACGGTGTGCCGTGGAAATATCCATTCGTGCCGCTTCAATATGGGGTTATCCAGCAGATGCGCGATTCTATTTTGGCTGAAGATCCCTACGCCGCACATGGATGGTTCATTTCGCGCCAGAACCCGGCCATGTCCATCCCCGATCGAAAGAAGACGCTTCAGGCTTTTTCCAAGCTGGATTTCATTGTCACGATAGACATCATCATGAACGACACGGCCTGGTTCTCAGATGTTGTCCTGCCGGAAGCATCGTACCTCGAACGTTACGATCCGTTGAACGTAGTTGGCAACCGCGCGTTCCTGCGTCAGCCGGTTATTGAACCGCAAGGCGAAGCCAAGTCTGCACTGTGGATTTACAAACAACTTGGCGGTCTACTTGGCCTGAGTGATTTCTTCCAATATAAGGATGATGAGGATTACATCCAGCAGGAACTGGCGCCATTAGGCGTTTCATTCGATGAAGTCCGCAAGCAAGGCTATGCGGAACTGCCAGAGAGCAATTCCAACATTTACAGGTGGAGTACGCCCAGTAGCAAAGTCGAGCTTAGTTCGGCCACACTGGATAAAGCCGGTTTCGACGGTGTCCCTAAATGGGAAGAGCCGCCCGCGCCCAAATCTGGTCAGTTCTATTTGTTGACCGGCAAAGACGCGCGCCAGACTCAGTTTGGCACGCAGAACAATCAGTTGCTGCATAAATATGATGATGAGCCGGGTTTGTGGATGAACACCAAAGTTGCATCGTCACAAGGATTGAAAGACGGCGACATGGTTCAGGTCACGAGTGATGTCGGGCAGATTTACGTCAAGCTGATTGCCACACAAGCCATCCGTCCAGATTGCGTCTATATGACGCCCGGCTTTGGACATCTCTCGATGGGATTGACCACGGCTTACGGCCTCGGTTCGAGCGACTCGGATTTGCATGTCACCTACACGGATCCTATTAGCGGCGGTCAAGCTCTGAGTCAAACATTTGTAACGGTAAAGAAGGCTTGAGAGGTAATATCATGACTGATATTCAGAACATCAAACACAAGGCTTTTCTTTATGATGCCACGCGCTGTATTGATTGCCGCGCCTGCATGATCGCTTGTAGTGTTGAAAACAAGATTCCGATGGACAAGACTCGCATCTGGGTCGCCGGGGTTGGACTTAAGGGTGAATACCCGAATTTGGATCGCGCCTCGATGGTCTACCATTGTATGCACTGCGAGGAACCCGATTGTTTGTCGGCGTGTCCGGTGGGAGCATATAGCAAGCGCGAAGATGGCCCGGTGCTTTACAACAAGGATGTGTGCATCGGCTGCCGTTATTGTATGAATGCCTGTCCATTTGGTGTGCCGCATTTTGATTACAACAAGGGGCTCATTGACGGCGCGTTCATTGATAAATGCACGATGTGCACGCAGCGAATTGATGTCGGCCTGGAACCGGCTTGTGTCGCAACCTGTCCGACTGACGCGCTGGTATTTGGCGAACGCGCTGATCTGATCAAGGAAGCTCATGCGCGTATCGCCGCACATCCCGATCGCTACATTGATCACGTTTATGGCGAGACGGAAAATGGCGGAACCTCCTATTTGATCCTTTCACATGTCCCATTCAGCGAACTTGGATTGCCTCCGCTTACATCCAAGCCGGTCAAGGAAGTCAGTGAAGCGGTGATGGGACTTACGATTCCGTTCGCGCTTACCTGGGGCGCTGTCCTTACAGGCGTGACAGTCGGCGTACATGAATACAACAAGAGAAAAAGTGCAGCTACAAAACAGGTTGCTGAAGCTGAAAAGGAACCGGAGGAGACCAAATGAAAATGCAAGTCAATATTAATCCGCGTCTCCGCTTAAGCCCATTCGTCATGATTCTGTTGACGTTGATGGGAATCGCTTTCGTAGCCGCGATGATCCGCTACATTTACGGGATTGGTGCCATCAGTGACTTGAGTTATTCCTATCCTTGGGGCTTCTGGATCAGCTTCGACTTGTTCACCGGTGTTGCTATTGGTAGCGGCGCATTCGTGATGGCGGCGATTGTGTACATCTTCGAGTTAAAAGAATTCGAGCCGCTGCTCAAGCCGTCCGTTCTTACAGGCTTCCTCGGCTACATCATGGTCGTCATTGCCCTGTTGGTTGATCTCGGTCATCCCGAACGAATTTGGTACATGATGATCCATTGGAACCACACGTCGGTGTTGCTGGAAATTGGCATTTGCGTGATGAGTTATCTCACTGTGCTTGCCATTGAATTTTCGCCTGTATTCTTCGAAGGCGTCAAATTGAAGAAGGTTGCACACACCATTCATAAATTTATCATGCCGTTCGTGATTCTTGGTGTGGTGCTTTCAACATTGCACCAATCATCGCTCGGTTCACTGTTGCTCATCCAGCCGGCAAAACTTTATCCGCTCTGGTGGACGCCAATCCTGCCGGTGCTGTTCTTCATCTCGGCAGTCTCGATTGGCCTGGCAATGATCATCTTTGAGTCTTCAGTCAGTTCGCGCTATTTTCATCGTGGCTTGGAGATTCACCTGCTGGAGAAATTGGGTCGAGCCATTCCGATTGTGTTGGTGATCTATCTGATCGTCCGCTTTACTCAGTTGACTTTGGCGGGCGACTTGCAATATCTTTTCAACAGCGGCTTGATGAGCATTCTGTTCTGGGCAGAGATTCTCCTCGGCTCGGTCATCCCGTTCATCCTGTTCTCGATCAAGCGCATACGCCAAAACCCGAATGGATTGCTTATCAGCGCGATTATTTTGCTATTCGGAATGATTTTAGATCGCTTCGACGTAAGCTGGTTTGCTGTCCGCCATCCCGATCCATTGACGTACATTCCAAGCCTGATGCAGTTCAATGCTCACTATATTCCGTCATTGCCTGAACTTTCCATTTCAATTGGAATCTTTTCGGCGGGCATTCTGGCTTTCGGATTGATTGCAAAATACTTGCCGCTCTTTGAGAGCGAAGAACATCATGGATCGACAGCGTCAACTGATTAGCCTCGCGTGTTGATTCTTTTACATTGGTATTCATTTCTATTAGATCAAGAAAGCTTGAGAGGTTACTATGAAAATCGCAATTGCAACCGACGACGGCAAAACCGTCAGCGCGCATTTTGGACGCGCGAGTCATTACCTGGTCGTTACGATTGAAGAGAAGAAAATCGTCAGTCGTGAAATGAGAGAGAAATTCAGCCACACTCATTTCGCGGGAGAGACGCATGTCCACGAAGCGGGACAGCCGCACGGATTTGATCCGGCCTCGCAGGATCGTCACACTCAGATGACTCAGCCCATCCGTGATTGTGAAGCGATGCTATGTCGCGGAATGGGAACGGGCGCATATGACGCATTACGCTCGGTGAATATCCGGCCAATCCTGACGGACATCGCGGAAGTTGACAAGGCGGTGGCCGCCTACATGGACGGAAACATCGTAGACCACACCGAACGATTGCACTAAGATAGCAAACGGCCTCCCGCAGAACGTCCTTGCGGGAGGCATCGGTATAATCCCGCCATGCGCCCAACTTTTTTTCATCATCTGCATCCGCCGACGATACCGGCCAAACAATCGCGCTGGCGATATACACTTGGCGCGGGCGGCACGGCTGTGTTCCTGATGCTCGCCTTGGGCGCGACGGGCATCCTCGAAATGTTCTATTACGTTCCCACGCCGGATCAGGCCGCGCAATCCATTCAAACCATCAGCTATCTCATTCCGTTCGGCGGACTGGTTCGCAACATTCATTTTTGGGCGGCGCAGATTCTTTTGATTGTTACAGCCGTTCATCTTGTGCGTGTTGTCTTTACCGGTTCGTATGCACTGCCGCGTCGCTTCAATTATTCGCTCGG
>JAJYOO010000257.1 GCA_021796155.1 Chloroflexota bacterium | reverse complement strand
CCCGCTTCATCCGCCAGCCCCTTGCGCTTTTGACGGAGCAACGCAAACAGCGCATGATTGTATTCGACTGCCTCTTTTTGCCGGCTTTTCTTTTGGACACGCTCCGCTTCCTGCACGACGCCGAAAATTGCTTCTCTTTTCTTGAGCGTCTCCAACGCCTTGACCGTGAGACTCAGCGTGTGATACTCGCCCTCCTGCTTCACATATCCCATGCTCAAAAGTTGACGGGCGACGTGCATCCATTGTTTCTTCGTCAATTCCGCGCCGATACCATAGGTGGATAATTTGTCGTGCTCCCAGCGCATAATCTTCTCATTCTTCGAACCGAGCAGAATATCCACGATGTGACCCGCGCCGAATTTTTCGTCCGCACGTTTGACGCAGGAGAGAAATTTCTGGGCAGGGATGGTGATGTCGGTCAGCGGGGTTGGGGCGGAGGTGCAGTTGTCGCAGTTGGAGCAGTTGTCGGCTTGGTATGATTCGCCGAAATAGTTGAGCAGCGGCTTGCGGCGGCAGATCCGTTCATCTTCTGCGTAACGAACGATCGCATCCAAATGTTGAATCGCAACGCGTTTTTCATTGCCCTCTTTTTTGTCAATGAAATAGTTGAGCTTGCTCACATCTGCATAGCTATACAGCAGGATGCAATGTGCAGGCAGACCGTCGCGTCCCGCGCGCCCGATCTCCTGGTAATAACTTTCGACGCTTTTGGGCAGATCGAAATGAATGACAAAGCGCACGTTGGGTTTGTTGATGCCCATGCCGAACGCGATGGTGGCGACGATGATCTGCGCGTCGTCGCGAATGAAGTCGTCCTGATTGGCGCGCCGCTCCGCATCCTCAAGCCCCGCGTGATACGGGCGGGCGGAATATCCGCGCATCTTGAGATAGGCGGAAAGTTCATCCACCTGGCGGCGCGAGAAACAATAAATGATGCCGGATTGATCTTTATACCGTTCGAGCAGGTTGAGGGTTTGTTGATACGCGTCGGCTTTGTGCAGGACTTCGATGTATAAATTCTCGCGGTTGAAACTGGCGACGAACTCGTTGGTGGTGGAGAACTTGAGTGTGGTGCGAATATCCTGCCGGACGCGCGAAGTGGCGGTGGCAGTGAGCGCGAGACAGACTGCTTTTGGAAAACGTTTGCGTACTTCCACGATCTGGCGATATTCCGGACGGAAGTCGTGTCCCCATTCAGAGATGCAGTGGGCTTCATCTATGGTGAGGCAATCGAGTTGGATGGAGGCGAGCAGTGAGAGAATGCGTTGGGTAAGCAATGTTTCAGGCGCGACATACAGCAGTTTTACTTCGCCGCGGCGCACATATTCCATGTTCTCTTGATATTCTCGCGGCGCGAGCGTGCTGTTGAGAAAAAGCGACGGAACGCCAAACGCACGCAACTGTTCCACCTGGTCTTTCATCAATGCGATGAGCGGCGAAACAACAACAGTCAACCCGTTAAATAGAAGCGATGGGATCTGGTAACACAGCGACTTGCCTCCGCCCGTCGGCATGACGGCAAGCGTGTCACGGCGCTCCAACACATTTTTGATCACGTCCTGTTGAAGCGGACGAAAGGTGTCGTAGCCAAAAGTCTCTTTGAGGATGGAGGCGGGCGAGGGCATGGGTTACTCGAACAATCCCTTCACATCTTCCTGCGTCAGTGACTTGAAGAAACTGGCTTCGGTGGCGATGATGTTTTTGACGAGGGTGCGTTTCTTCTCTTGTAATTGCAAAATCTTTTCTTCCACAGTATCCCGTGCAATAATTTTGTAGACGAACACGGGTTTGTCCTGTCCGATGCGATGCGTGCGGTCACTGGCTTGCATTTCCACGGCGGGGTTCCACCACGGGTCGAGGTGAATGACATAATCGGCGGCGGTCAGGTTCAAGCCCACGCCGCCCGCTTTGAGGCTGATGAGGAAGAATGGAATGGATGGGTTATTCTGAAATTCATCCACTTTATCCTGCCGCTTCTGGGTTTGTCCATCGCGATACATGTATTTGATTTTTCGCGCATCCAACTCTTTCTTCACCTTTGCCTGTTCCTGTTGCGATTGAAGATATACCAACACCTGAACTGTTTTTCCAAGTCCCATGTCATCGGCGAGGATGCCGCCGAATTTATATTCGCGCAGGAAGTGCAGCCAGTCGTAGCCGTGCTTTTGGTAGGGACGCAATTCGCCAGTGAAACCTTTGGGCAGAGGTTGTGGCGCAATCCGCTCGAAGCGGCGCAGATGCTCTCGGCGCTGAATCAGGTCTGGGGGAGGCTGAAGCGAGGCATCCTCTTCGAGCAGGGAATCCAACAAGGGGAGATGAGGGTCGCTGAGTCGGAATCCATCCTCCGTCTCCTCAGCCAATCCCCAAAGATGTTTGTATTTCTCCAGCCATTCCTGGGGAATTTGCCCGATGGAACCATCGGCGAGTTTGATGTAATGCTCGCCGCGCTTGAGGGCTTTGCGAATGTCGTGAAATGAAATTTGCTGGTCGCCAAACTCGACGACGGTTTTGAGATCGAACCAGTCAATGCCCGACGAGATGCTGACGCGCAAGGTGGACGTGTTGCGGTTGATGCGACCGAGTTTGAGGTTCTCTTCGCCGTAAATTTCGAAGCCCGCCTGCGTGAGCAGCGGAACCGAATGAACGAGAAAATCGTAGGGGTGAGCGCGGGCGCGGAGTTCGAGCGTGCCATGCGGATGCGGCGAGCCTGCACGTTTGAGTCGGAAGGAAGGGTCGGTGAGCAGTTGATAAAAATATTCTTCGCGCTCTGGCTGGCGATGCACGCGGACGAGTTCCCACGAGTCGGGGATGCTGGAAACGCTGTAAGGCGGCTCGGTGGGTTTACCCAGCCGCGCTTCGTATTCACCGTAGCCGAAATGAAGTGAAGCACGCAGGACTTTCTCTTTGTTATCGTCGTGCAAATACAAGCGCGGAACGGCGTCGGCGTGAACGTCGCGCCACTTGACGAGGTCGCTTTTGATGGGCAGGGTTTGCGCGATGAGCGGGAAGTATTGCTCGCGGAAGAGGTCAACTTGTTGATTCGGAATCTCGATGGGGAACGCGGAGAGGATTTCCAACGCGCGGCTGTTTTCGATTTGGGCAATGGTGTCATCCATGAGCACCCAGGTGGGGTCTTGAGTCAGCACTTCGATTTTCTTTTGAGTGTAGCTAAATAATCCGTTGTGTTCGTAACCTGCTTGCAAACTGAGTTTCTTTTCGTCCTGCCGGATGTCAATCTGGATTGGGATGGGTTCGGGCAGGATGTGGAGGCGGCGTTCGGCTTTTTCGGGATAATTGGTTTTGCCCAAAAAGACAGGGACATTGTATTTGCCGAGCATGGGCAGAAAATCCGACAGGTTGTTGCCCGTTTGTCCGCCGTAGATGCGCGTGATGCGAAACAGAAGATTGATGAAGGCAAAAGCCTCCTGATCCAGATTCAGGCATCCCTTTGGGTTGAACGTCGAGTAGAACCGCCCTTCTGTTTTAATCCAGTTTTTGGAGGTCTCCAAAATATGATTGACCTGTTCAGGGTCAAAGCCATTTACTTCCTGCAAGGGCGTCCATTCATTTTCCTTGATGACGAAGGGTTCCAGCGAATAGGAATAAGGGGAACGCCCGCCATAGTTATAGAAGCCGTATCGGTCGCGTTCGAGAATGACGGCAATGGCGTAACGCTTTCCCTGACTTCCGCTTGAGGACAGGCGCGGCATGAGCGCGAGGGTTTGATTGAGTTTGTTCTTCCAATCGCCAAAGGGTTCTTTCATGCGAGGGGCGGGCGACGGCTCGTCAAACTCTTCTTCATCCTCTTCTTCGTCTTTTTTCAGGTATTCACTCACTTCCAGCGCGGCGGCGATCATGTGCTTGCAGAAGTTACCTTCATCGGCGTAATAGCAGTCGCACTCAAAAGTCAGATCACCCGAATTTTTGTCTATTTCGATTTCGACGGTGTATTCGCCTGTGTCACCGTCCGCAAGGCAGGTGGCTTTCTGGTCGCTGGGCATGGTGACTTCCCAGGCGCGTCCGTCTTTGTAGTAGGCGCGTCCGCGTTGGATGGTCTGCGATGTGGCGTAACGCGAGAAGGGATAGGTTTCAAGGAGTTGGGAGGTGAGGCGGTGCATGGGGCGATTATAAGATAATCTACCCGAATCCCAATCTCATGCACGTGGGTTCAGCGCGGCTTAAATTTGTAGCCGTATACAGGATATATGTTGCGCTGGGCAGATTGTATTTAGGCTTTAATCCAGATGGAGATGAACCTTTGAATATCACTTTGTCGATATTTACGATATGGCCTGTTAGAGATGATAAGCACGGATATGACCAGTGCGGTTTATCTGGTAACGCATTAATCTGGAATGCGCTCCAACTCTCGCCAACTGATGAAATATCCAGTACTAGTCTGCATGGACTGATCTCCTCCATAGACCACATAGCCTTGATTTTCCGTAACCGCCGTCAACTGCCGCCAGTATTGGAGATTGTCAAAGTAGCTGGTAGACATCGTTTTACCGGACTTGA
>JAJYOO010000256.1 GCA_021796155.1 Chloroflexota bacterium | reverse complement strand
CCTTTATTTTGGCCTATCTTTTATATCCCGTCGCCAGCTTTCTCCAGCGCAACCTGCATATCGTATGGCCCATTTCTGTCGCATTGATTTACCTGCTGCTGGTAGTTCTTCTTTTGGGGTTGTTAACTCTTGGAGGAGTGGGATTGATCCAACAGGCCCAAAGTCTCGTGACAGTCGTACAAAACAACCTGACGGCCCTGCCCGAACTCATTCAGAATTTATCGGGCAGGGTTTATCAATTCGGGCCATTCCAATTCGATTTCCGCACCCTCGATTTGAGCGCATTGAGTACCCAGCTACTTGGCATGGTCAATCCTTTGCTTGGACGCACCGGCACCCTGCTCAGCACAATCGCCGGCGGTGCGGCACAATTTCTGGGCTGGGCGCTATTTGTATTGTTGATCTCATATTTCGTGCTCACTGAAAGCGGCGGCCTGCGCGGTCGAATTGTCTGGCTCGACATTCCCGGCTACGCGGAAGATATTCATCGCCTGGGATATGAACTCAGCCACATCTGGAACGCTTTTCTGCGCGGGCAGATCATTGTCTTTTTTATGACCGCAGTCACTTACACAATCGTCCTCATGCTGTTCGGCGTTCACTACGCCATCGGTATCGCCCTCCTGGCTGGGCTGTCCAAGTTCGTTCCTTACGTTGGTCCTTTCATTACGTGGACGACGCTTGCCCTCATCACTTATTTTCAACCCATTCGACCGCTTGGTTTAACGCCATTAGCTTACACAATTATCGCCGTCGTTTTAGCCCTCCTGATCGACCAAATCTTTGATAACATCATCAGCCCGCGCATCTTCGCACAGACTTTGCGCGTTCACCCGGCAGCAGTGCTTGTGGCCGCCATCATCGCCGCAAATTTGCTCGGCTTGCTGGGCGTGGTAGTTGCCGCTCCAATGCTCGCCACCGTGGCGCTTCTATGGCGTTACACCATGCGGAAAATGCTCGACCTTGATCCGTGGCCCGAACCTAAGACTCAGCCCCTGCCGCCGCCCGGCTCGCGGCAGATCATCCAAATCCGCCGCTTCTGGCGGGAGCTGAGCAAGCGGTTCGTTAAATGAGCCGCATCCACACCCAAACCTGATCACCCAAACCAAAAGGAGAAACACATGTCCAACAATCATGATGAACCCACCACCGAGACCATCGCTGAGACTGAGAACTTCCTGGCATGGAAAGCCGAAGAACCCGACGGCGAAACAACCTGGCACGTTGAACTCAACAACGTCACGGTACATTTCTTTCAGGAAGAATGGGAAGAGTTCCTTCAACTCGCCCGCCTTCTTAAATAATTTCATGGCAAAAAGGCGGACGATGCAGAATCCTGTATCGTCCGCTTTTCAAATTGAGCATGAAAACAAAATCTTCATCATCAATTACTGATGTCCCCGGCATCGAAGTGGGTCAGGCGCAGAATGATTCTGCGCTGACGGGATGCACCGTCATCTTGTGCCGCAAAGGCGCAACCGCCGGTGTGGATGTGCGTGGCAGCGCGCCCGGCACGCGCGAGACCGATCTGCTCGACCCAATTAATCTGGTGGATAAAGTCCATGCAATTTTGCTGGCAGGCGGCTCGGCATTTGGCCTGGATGCGGCCAGCGGCGTGATGAAATATCTTGATGAAAACAAAATCGGATTCAACACAGGAGTCGCACGCGTACCCATCGTGCCCGCCGCGATTCTGTTTGATCTGGGCGTAGGCCGCACGGACATTCGTCCAGATGCTGAGATGGGTTATCAAGCTTGTTTAGCCGCGTCGAAAGCCGCACCCGCCGAGGGCAACACAGGAGCGGGAACAGGCGCCAGTGTGGGAAAACTTTTTGGCGCGGAGCTCAGCATGAAGTCCGGGATCGGAAGCGTGAGTATTAACATCGGCGGCGGAATTATCGTCGGTGCAATTGTCGCAGTCAACGCGTTTGGTGATGTCATCGAAAAAGGAAAGATTATCGCCGGTCTGCGTTCGGGAAAAATCGGCCCGCTAAGAATCGGCGGGAAAGATTATTTTGCTGACACAATGGCAATGCTGAAAAATCCTGTTGGAAGAAATGTGATGGGATTTGCAACACGCGCGAACACCGTCATCGGCGCAGTCGCCACGAATGCCGCGCTGACAAAAGTACAAGCGACAAAGGTGGCGCAGATGGCACACGATGGACTGGCGCGCGTTATCCGCCCTGCACACACCATGCTCGACGGAGATACGATTTTCGCACTATCAACTGGAAATAAAAAAAATGACGCGACTACCATTGGCGCATTTGCAGCGGAAGCGATGTCGCAGGCCATTTTACGCGCAGTGAAAATGTCGGCAGCGGCTGGTAATTTGCCGGGATTAAACAAGTAGGGCGACCAGGTTGGTCGCCCTATATTTAGCTTTCGGCTACAACGATTACCTTGTCTTCAGGCGAGAAGATAACTGTCTCTGATTTTTTCGGGTTCGTGTGGATGCCATAAGATTCGCCCGCATTACTCGCTTCGCGCATGATGCGATATCCGATGGCGATCTCATTTCGTTGACGCGCAGATTCAAGAACTGTGTAGAAGTTAACGGGCTTGCCTGTTTCGACATAATCAATCACGGATTTCAGGTATATCTCGGAACCCTCGGGGTCAAATATGTCGGTAAAGACTGCGTGCAACTCGCTGTCCTCCGAAAGCTGGGACATCATCAAACTGACCAGATGCTCGCTTACGATAAAGTCATCCACGCGGGCAGCTTCAGCCAACAGACGATTGCGCAGGTCGAGCATTTCGCTGACAACCGAGAAACGCGTTTCATCCTTCTCGGCAATGTCGCGCAAATGAAGCAGCGTGACCAGCGTACGAGCATCAGCCTCTTGAGCGTCAAGATCAGAATTAGCCAGCACGATCACATGATCGAAGCCATCCACTTTCAGGCCATCCAATAGATGACGATC
Organism: Chloroflexota bacterium; assembly: GCA_021796155.1. Next base: position 1,590 of record JAJYOO010000256.1, on the reverse strand, counting down.
GGTTGTGTCGCCCTTGCGAATAACAAGTTTCTGATTCACCAGGCGAATGTTATCTTCTTTAAGTTCCTGTGCCACTTCATCATCGTCGGCCAGGATCATCAACTGGGAACCTTTGGGAACATAAGAATCAAGTTCGCCGACAATAACCGTGCCCCAGCGATTCCATCCAAGGACAAGGGCCTTCTCGGCAACAGGTTTCGTGCGCTTCCCGCTGCTGCGGATCAGACCGGTATCCACTGGAAAATCGACCAGCCCGGAAATCTTTACAGCCTCGCCGTCGGCGGATATCACAAAAACTTTATCGCCGGGCGCAATCCGGGTATCCATTGGCGGGTTGAGCATGATCGTTCCACCCGCCAGCCGCAGTCCCATCACGGAAGATGTCTCGTACGCGGACAAAGCCTCGCCAAATGTTTTGCCGACCAAAGCGGGTTCTTCCTTGAAATAGATCTCGTCGCCTTCAAAATTCAACAGTTCGGTGTAGACGGCTGAAAGCCCGGACTGACGCGATGTCTGGGCAACGACGCGCGCGATCAGGTCGCCGACCAGAACCGCCTGCACATCATCACCGCGGCTGATCATCCGAATCACATCCATGTTTTTCTTTTCATGGATCTGGGTGACGATGTGATATTTTTCCCTGCTTCGCGTGGAATCATTTGTAATTGCCAGGATTGTTTTAATTACAAAGATATCCGGATCGTCTTCTTCGGGAGGCAGGACGATGATGGAACGGGCTGTGTGCGGGCTGACAATTTCAAGGTCGGCAACTTCAATGGGATTCCCGCTGCGGCAAATGATGCGGGTATTTTTGATGTTCGGGATGCGGGCACGAATATCCGCTTCCATCTCGACCTTATCCCTATCTGCGAGAACGGCAATCGCCGCACCCTGCCTGCGGTTTTCGTTCGCAATCACCAATTCAGAGACAATCGTGAAAATTTGCGTCGACCAGCCGAGGATGACCGTGTGATCGTTTTCGAGAACTTTCGAGCGTCCGCGTCGAAGAGCATCGACACGCGCTTCGATCTCGTTACTCAAAATACCGATCAAAATACTGACCATGAACAAACTGCCGATGGTCACAAAAAACATAACAACCAGATATTGCAACGGGTTCCCCGCATCGACGGGATTGGGCGTCAATGCCTGCGACATAATATTCCAGAATACATCGAAAAGATTCGACCCATCTGGAATGCCATGAAAAAGCAGGACGGCCCCGGTCCCCGCAACGATTAGAAGAACCGTGCCGAGTCCCAGCCAGCTAATCAACGCGCTGGGGCCGCGTGAAAGAGTCTTGTCAAAAGCATAGCTTAGGCGTTGACGAAAGGTGGGGTTGGATGATGACATATTTTCTCCGGTCAAATTGGATGAGCCGATTATAAGAGTCTCTCCCCCATTATGCCAATGGGAAAGATGATCAGGCAGGGCTTAATCAAATCGTAAGAATTTGGAAGTAATGTGAACCCTGCCCGGCGAGTCTATCCTATGCACTCATCGTTTATAATTTTAGAGAGGAGTTCAAATCATGTTCAATTTTGAGGGTCCCGACCGCCGCAAGGAGGAAGACCGCGTCCGCAGCGAGGG
>JAJYOO010000255.1 GCA_021796155.1 Chloroflexota bacterium | reverse complement strand
GCAACCACTTATTGGGGTTATCAACTAGATAACGAAGAATATTGGTGTCACAGAAGAAAAGGTTTTCGCCCATCTTATTTTGCGATCCGCAGTTTCAATCATCATGTCTTCCAGCGAAACTTGGATGCCTTTGATATTCTCGAAAATCAAGTCACAAAAGGTCAAGCTGTGCGATTTTATCATGAGAAGAACTGGTTGTTGCTCAAACGTTTTGAGTGCGAGATATAATTCTTCTGATGCAAAAATTCAATTTATTCTTTTTGGCATTCATACTGGCATTGACTGCGTGCGCGCCTGCTTCGACTCCAATTCCGCCGACACCAACGCGCGTCCCGCCAACGCCGACGCTGGCTCCGCTTGATCTTTCCGCCTCGATGGAAGTCGGCTCAAGTTTTACTTACATTGATGGCGCGTCGCTTATGGCCGTTCCAGCCGGCCCATTCATCATGGGCGATAGCGGCACAGATAATTACCAGCATACCGTCACGTTGAGCGCTTTTTGGATTTATGCAAACAAAGTTACGAATGAGCAGTATTCTCTTTGCGTTGCGCAAAGTCAATGCACGCTGCCGGATCAAATTGACAATTTAGGCTACAACGATTTCGCGTCCCAGAATGATCCGGTTGTCGGTGTCACGTATGACCAGGCTTCGGCATATTGCAGTTTCGTGAACGGCAGTTTGCCAACCGAAGCGCAATGGGAAAAGGCCGCGCGCGGCCCGGACGGAAATCAATATCCGTGGGGCAATGATGATCCATCATGCGATCTTTTGAATTTCAATAATTGTGTTGGGCAGTCCACCGATGTGACCAAATATCCAAAAGGAAAAAGTTATTACGGCGCGCTGGACATGGAAGGTAATGTCTTCGAATGGGTTGCAGATTGGTACGACGCGCTGTATTACAAAAGCAGTCCGGCTCAAGACCCGGCCGGTCCGGATACTGGCAACATGCGCGTGACTCGCTCATCGAGTTATCGCAGCAACGCAGGACAAGTGGCGGCGTATACGCGCTTCCCTGATTCGCCTCTTGACCATCGCCGCGATCTTGGATTCCGCTGCGTCGTTACCGACCCAACTTATTACGCGCCGTATTGCCAGCTTGTGTCCGCGGCGGATGCTTCGCAGCTTTCTTCCGTCACAGCGGATTGCCCGGTCATTTCGATCAACTCGGTCACCCAGAGTTGCTCTGTGGGCGGCGGCGCAATCGTGACATTCAAGGACGATCATCCCAACGACCCGAATGCTTCCTTTGGCGGCATCGGCGGCTGTAAATTGGTCTCAGGAACGATCGGTTCGTATCCGCTTCAATTCAGATGCACAAATCCATCCACCGCCGTGATGACATCCAATTGCACATATACCGGAATCACAAATACAACTTGCCCCGCGCATTACCAGCTTGATCCAACCACCGGCGTTTGTCAGTGGATCGGGGGCCGCACCACCGGCCTGGATTGCACGCCCGGCAATTATTATGACCCGGTCCATCATTGTTGCATCAATGTATCGGGCACCGGACCGATTTATCCTGCCTGTCCGGTGGGGACGGTCCAGGTCGAAGACACAAAAGGGCATTATGTTTGTCTGCCAGGCGGTAACGCGCTGAATGTTCCCACACAGCTTGTGAGTGTGAATCCACCCGTGTGCGCGAACACCTGCAACTTGAGCGATGAAATTTGCAGCCAGCGGAATCTGGTTTTCTGTTCCACGCTTTGCACGTGCGTTTCTGTCGGCGTGAAATGTCCAACGCGCATCGTTCCATGAAATGAAAGCGTTGCATCACAGAGCACACTGAGAAAAAAACTATAAAGACTCTGTGTTTTCAGCGCATTCTGTGACGAACATTTGACGATTTTGGGGCAATTTGTTACAGGGTATAATTTTATGTGACAGGAGAACAAATGAAGCATATTAACTGGATTTTGCTGGCAGCCGCGCTGATCCTCGGGTCGTGCGCGCCCGCCTCCACTCCGGCCCCGACAGCGGCTCCACCTACACCAACGCTTGTGCCGGCTCCGACATCCACATCCGTCCCGCCAACAACGGCTCCAACGCTTGTGACGGTCGCGCTGGCTGGTCCGCAATCGGGAACAACAATTAATTGGATAGACGCGAGTCAACTTGTTTACATACCTGCCGGGGATTTCATCATGGGAACTGGCGCGCAGGACGCGCCACAGAAAACTGTGTCATTGGATGCCTACTGGATTGACAAGACCGATGTTACCAACAAGATGTATGCCCAATGCGTAACGAGCGGCAACTGTGCGCCGCCCGCGCAGGAGATTGGCACGCCCGTTTACACCAATCCAAGTTATGGAGATTATCCCGTTGTCGGTGTGACGTGGGACATGGCTGCCAATTATTGCAAATGGGCGGGCGGTCAGTTGCCGACCGAAGCCCAATGGGAAAAAGCCGCTCGCGGGTCGCAAGGAAATAAATATCCGTGGGGCAGCGACGCGCCCAGTTGCAGCCTGCTCAACTTCGCGGGTTGCTTCGGCCACACAACCAGCGTCACAAGTTTTGCGACAGGCGCGAGTCCGTATGGATTGCTGGATATGGCAGGCAACGTCTTCCAATGGGTCAATGACTTTTACGATCAAAATGCCTACATCAATATGACCACGTCCAACCCAACCGGGCCATCGTCCGGGACAAACCGCGTGATCCGTGGCTCGAGCTTTGAAAGCGACGCGTCGCAAACTCTCGCCGGCGCGCGTCATTTTGGCGCGTCTTCTTATACCAACTATGATCTTGGTTTCCGCTGTGTGGTGAGCCAGCCTAAAACGTACGCACCATATTGCCAGACAAATTCATTCATCCCGAATGGATCGGCTCCCAGCACAGGAACTTGTCAATCGCCGACAGCCACAGCGCTTGGAAATTTTTGCCAGGGAGGTTTTGGTTATGCAACCGTCAACATTTCCGCGGGCGCAAAGTACCAAGTGGATACCAAAGGTTATAGCTGCACCGAAGGCGTCATCAATGGGCAGCGCGTCCTGACCTGCAGTGGTCCGAATGATTCAACTGGCCAGATCACGGTTTGCAATGCCTCGTGCAGCGGCCAGCCAACTACAACCGGCGCTTCGCCCGTATGCGATTCCGGATATACGCTCAATTCTTCAAATGGCTCATGCACGTATAGCCCGGTCACGGTCCAGCCCGGCGCATCAGGATGCCCGTCAGGTTATAACTTGATCGCGCGCGGCGATCAAAAGGTTTGTGCAATCGGCGAGAATCAAAATGGTCAATGTCCAATCGGTTTGTATTTCGACAGTCAATATGGCGCGTGCGTGCCGCCGTCTGGTTTGCAGAATGCGCCGTATGGCATTGATAACAGCGCGCTTGCATCGCAAGTATTTCAAGGCTGCGCGCCGGGATATTCCTACGATTCGAACTACCAATGCTGCCAGGCAAATACTGGAGGAACTTACCCGGGCTGCGCGGTCGGTTACACATTTGATTCCAAACAGAATACCTGCGTGCCAACTCTGGCGCAAACCAATGTGCCTGGTTGTGTTACTGTCCAGGTCAACATTTTAAAATGCAGCGAGCCGATTGATTATTGTTCCGGGATCAAGCAGGGGCCGTCTTGTATACGGACGCCCGGATGTTCCTGGGATACAAAGAACAATATTTGCTCCCTGATAAAAACCAATCCATAAATCAGAAACAGCCTCCGCTTTCGTGCGGAGGCTGTTTTTTTATTTTGCATCAGGTGCTTGACGGAAGAACTCGCTTCATTCCTTGACGATGGGCGGGCGGCGCGTTCCCCAGCTGGTTTCACGCTCATAGCTTCGCGCGGCGCGCAGCACCGACGACTCACTCCATTCCTTGGATACGATCTGCAATCCGATTGGTAAACCTGCTTTATTGAATCCGCATGGGATCGAAATCGCGGGCAGACCGGTTAAGTTGAACGGCGCGGTGAAACGCGTCAGTCGGCGCGCCTGGTCAACGGCATCATTGCCCTCGATGAATGGCGCGGCGATTGGCGTGGACGGCAATAGCAGAACATCGTATTTCTCGAAGAAGTTTCCAAGTCTGCGCTTCATTTCCGTCTGCGCGCGGCGCGCCAGAATATATTCCGTGGATGTGTAGTCGCGTCCCGTCTCCAATCTTTTCCGCACATCGTCGCCGAACCAATCAGGATGTTCAGCCAATCGCTGGCGATGATACGCGGCGCCATCTGCTGGCGTCATCAGACTATTGGCAAGCGCGGCCTCGCGTAAAAAGGACATGTCCACTTTTTCGACCTTGGCTCCGATTTTCTCGAAAACTTGCGCTGCATTTTGAATCGCGTCGAGAACTTCGGGATCTGCTTCGTCAAAATAACTTCCAATTGCATGAGCCACGCGCCAGCCTTTGACTCCATCTTCGATGTGCAAACAATAATCATCAACGGGAATGTTTGCGGATGTTGGATCATCAACATCGTAACCGGCAATGACTTGCAAAATAATCGCGGCGTCCCTGACCGTTCGCACCAGCGGGCCAACGTGATCGAGATTCCACGAAA
>JAJYOO010000254.1 GCA_021796155.1 Chloroflexota bacterium | reverse complement strand
AATTTCCAACTTTCGATTTATGATTTCTTATATGTCATTGCGAGGAGGGCGTTCTTCCCGACGTGGCAATCTCCTGTTTGCTGGTTACTTGAGATTGCCACGCGCCTTCGGCGCTCGCAATGACATTAACTTACTAATTCTTCCAACTGATCAATATAACTTTCCATCACGCCAAAAGTTTCTTCAACAGGCTTGGGTGTGGTCAAGTCAACGCCCGCTTTTTTCAGCACATCAAGCGGATACAGAGATGAACCGGATTTGAGGAAGCCGAGGTAATCTTCGACCGCGTGCGGTTCACCGCGCAGAATGCGTCCCGAAAGTGCGTGCGCGCCGGAGATGCCAGTGGCGTATTGATAAACGTAATAATCTGAAAAAAGATGTCCGAACGTGGACCAAACTATCCCGACGCGTGGCCGGTCAACTTTCACTTTGGGACCAAAGCCCTCGGTAAAGAGATCCGCCATCAGGTCCATCATCGAATCGGCGGTGAGCGATTCGCCTTTTTCGACGCGCTCATGCGTCTCCAGTTCGAAGCGCGCCAGCGTCGGCATCTGGAAGAAATAGCGGAAGAAGTTCGACATGGCTTCTTCGATCAACGCGATCTGGAACGTTTTGTCGGTCACCGTTTTTAGCAGATGACCGCGCACCATAGCCTGATGGAAGTTCGAAGCGACTTCGGCCACAAAAAGCGAATAATCGGAATAGGCAAGCGGTTGATTCTTCCATGTGAGATAAGAATGCATCGAGTGACCCAGTTCGTGCGCCAGCGTGCTCATGCTGCTGACTTCGCCCGTAAAGCTCATCATGATGAATGGATGCATACCGGGCGCACCCCATGAAAAAGCGCCGTGCTGCTTGCCTTTGTTCGGAACCGAATCAACCCAGCGTTCATGCAGGCATCCTTTGCGAAGAATTTCCACATAGTCCGCGCCCATCGGAGCAAGACCCTCACAGATCATGTCCACGGCTTGCTCAAAGGTGAGGCTCGGCTTTTTCTTCGTCAGCGGCGCCCACATGTCGTAGTAGGTAATGTCCCGCTGACCGAGCGCCTTGCGGCGAATTTCAAAATAGCGATGCCAGACCGGCAAATGATTTTTGAATGTGTTGATCAGATTATGGAAAACCTCGACGGGGACGTTGTTCTCAAATAGCGAAGCGGCCAAGGATGATTCGTGATTATGTGCTCGCATATTGAAGACATTGGCCTTGATCGAAGTGGCAAGATTGCTTGCCAATGTGTTCTTGAATTCAACATGCCGATCCATATAGTTATTCCATGCGCTCTGACGTGCTGTGCGGTCGGATGTGTGCAAAATCTTAAGAACTGAGCTTTGCGTTACTTCAAGTTTCTTGCCTTTGCTATCCGCCGCAGGCGCAAACTTAAAATCGGCATTGGTCAACATGCTGGCGGTGTTGGATGTGCCGCTTAATGGATCGCTCAACATGCCAAGCAGTTCCTCGACTTCACCCGAGCGGACATGTTCCTGTTTGCGGAACAGGTTTACGAAATTGTGACGATAAACCGCCAGCTTTGAATCCTGCCGCATCCATTCGTCGAGTTTGGCCTTTCCGATTTGCAGCACTTCCGGGTTGATGAAAGCCATTGCCGCATTGACTTGAGCGAACATGGTCTGCGCCTTGCTCTGCATTCCAGCAGCCTCCTGATCTGTTGTATCCACGGCATTCGAGAAGCCTGCATAAACAAAGACATGATTGGCGCGCTTGAGGAGCTGTTCGACTGTTTCAAGCCCTGCAAGCAGAATCGCGGGACTGTCGCCTAAATGTCCATTGAATCTCTTTACAGCTTCAAGATCGGCAAGGATGCTCTTGACTTCTTCGTCCCACGCCTTCTTTGATTTAAAAACGCTCTCGGCGTTCCATGTGTATTTCTTTTCGACTTTGCTGCGAGGAGGATAGGCGGCCATATACTGATTCCTTTTGCGTTGTGTTGTACATGAATGGTGATGTGAATCTAATTTTGCCTGCTGATTTTACCATTCGTTCATTTATTAACTCAAGTTGCCACTACCAATAACGCTTCGACTTCGCTTGTTTTTCAAATAGGCAGCCGTCCCGAGCGGAATGAGGAGCGCATTTCGCGACGAACGTAGTCGAGGGACGCTCCGCTCAGCGCGGTAGTTGATTTGTAGGTAGGGGCACAGCGGCGCTCCGCCCCTACGGTTTAATGGGCTATCGCGGAAGCGAGAAACAAATCCGCGCGCCGGATTGCGGCTTCGAGCCATGTGAGTTCGTAGGTGTATCAGCCCACATGCGTCCGCCGTGAGCCTCGATGATGGCGCGCGCCAAATAGAGTCCAAGGCCGGCGCCTTTCGTTTGCTTGACGGCGTTATCGGAGCGGTAGAAGCGGTCGAAGATGTGGGGCAGATCGCGCGGGTCAATGCCCGGACCCTGATCGGATACGCATACGACAACTTGTTCCGGCCTGACGGTTCCGCTGATGGTGATCTCGCCTTTCGGCGCGTACTTGAGCGAGTTGGAAACCAGATTCGATAAAACTTGTTCGAGCCGCGTTTCATCCGCAAGGATCACCGGAAAATTGGTGGGGAAGTTGGTTTTGATGGTGTGCTTCTTGGACTGAGTCCCAAGCCGTTCGGCCACGCGTCCGGCTAGAGCGGGGAGTGAAACGTCTGCCCGGTTGAGCGAGAGTCCGCCTGCTTGCAGACGTGAGGCGTCGAGCAGGTCATCCACCATCTTCGATAAACGATCCGCTTCTTCTTCAATGACTGCCAATGAATCATTGATGGTGCGCTTGTCCCACTTTGCATCGTCGCGCCGAAGCGTGGACGCATAGCCTTTGATGAGTGCAACCGGCGTGCGAAGCTCATGACTCACGATCGAAATGAAAGTGGATTTGATTTCTTCGGCAGTGCGGAAATGGGTGATGTCGCGCACGCTGACAACGATATTGCGAAGTTTGCCATCGTCAGACAGAAGCGGGGCATACGTAATACCAACCGGCAAAGCAAGCGGCAATGTGCGTTCGATATCACCTTCAACATAAAGAGTTGCATTCGGAGTCAACGGCCAGCCGCCGCGTTCCGCCTCGTCGAGTGTACGGCCCACGGGTTCGGTTTTCCAGCGGATGACATCATCGTGACTTTTGCCTTTGATCTCCTCGCGCGGAATGCCGAGCATCTTTTCAAAGGCAATGTTGCTACGTTCGATGGTATGGTCGGCGTTGAGTATCAGGATTCCATCGGCAGCGGAGTCAAGCAGCGCGTCAAGACGCTGCTTTTCATAACTGATCTGTCCATAAAGCTGGGCGTTGAAAACTGCAACCGCGGCCTGATCTGCAAAGGATTGCAGGAGCACGCGGTCGTTGGGTGTGAATAAATCGGGATAATTGCGAAAGATAAAGATCACGCCGATGACTTGTCCGTGTGCGGCGAGCGGTAGCCCTGTGCCGTTGAGCAGGCCAAGCGTCGCTGTGTATGTCAATTCCTGCAACATGCGGTTTAGTTCGCGCACATCCAGCTCGCGGACTTTTTCCTCGCCAAGCAATGGCTCGAGGTAACTTAGGAACGCCGGTTGGATTCTGTGTGCGGTGGCCACGCGCCAGCCTTCCGGTTCCTTCAATGCGATGAGTCCAGCCTGCCCGGCCAGCATTTCGATTGCGACGCGCAGAATCCGCTCGAGTAGTTTCTCAAGGTCAAGCTCTTGAGTCAACATGCGGGCGATTTCAAGCAGGTAGTCACGCTGTCGGACGCGGAAATCGGGAAGCATAGGGAAAGGATGAAAGATGAAAGATGAAAAAGGAAGGTTGTAGTGTGAAGGGATTTTATCATTCCCCCGAATCGTGCCGTATAAGATTTACATCAAAAGGTTGTTAACGTTTATTCCGGCTCCCGCGGAGACCCTCCCCAAATGCAATGTTTCGCATTTGGGGAGGGTCGGGGTAGAGCCAGGTCTTATCAAATTCGGTTTACGGGGCCTTGGCTTTCCAATTGAAAGTGCCCAAGTCACACAGCATGGTCGCGCCCATAATCTTGTTTTTCATTGCGACGTGTATCGTCCCGCTGGCTTCGGAGGCGGATGTGAAGCTTCCTTTGATTTCGCCAATGCTATCGGACTGGATGTTGATTTGATTCCCGGAAAGGGGGAATTGGCCGCTTGTGCTTTGCGACATTGACCCAGCCGACATGGTCTCGCAATGCAGGTCACTCAGCAATAGACCAATGTTGGTAACCTGCGTGCCATCGTCCGAGATCTTGAACCGCAGCGAGGCACTGCTGGCCTTCTCTTTGGGGACATCAATTGTGCCGTTATAGGTTGCTCCTGCCTTGGGCTGACCGCTTCCACCGCAGGCGGTCAGTGAAATCAACAATAGCATCCCCACCACGCTCAAAACGATTTGCTTCATGAGCTGTCTCCTTTCAGACTAATGCAAGGGAAGGCAAGTTCGATCACTACCCTGCGCTGTAATTGCCCGGGAGGAAAGGCAGCCGCTTACAACTCCACTGTAGCACTGGCAGGTGTGGGATTCAAGTAGCCGCGCTGAGCGGAGAC
>JAJYOO010000253.1 GCA_021796155.1 Chloroflexota bacterium | reverse complement strand
AATCGAAAACTGAAAAGCAATGAACAAGAAGAAGCCGATCAAGCCGGTCTCGGCAAGAAGCCGCACATAAAGATTTTTTGGATTCGGATAGAGCGCGCTATCGGGACTCAATTGGCGTGCGAGCTCCGGCACAACTGTCAGCGTCCAATCGGGCAAATTGTTGTAGATATAAAAGCCACTGCCGCCAAGTCCAACGCCCGTCCATGGATGCTGTTCGTACGCGCCGTATGATCCCAAAATATATCCGGCGCGCGCACCGGCAGAATTCTGAATCAAAAATGTCTCGATGGAATCAGCTTGTCCATTCCACAAACGCGCAATGTAATTTTTGCGGCTGAGGAACCATACCGCGCCGACCGCGGCAACAACGATCGCAAGGATCAAACCCACGCGCCAGATCCAGTCAAAGCTCCCTCGTCCAGGCTCGGGACGGGCGCGGCGGAAGCCGGAGACAAACCAAACCCAAACGGCGCGGATTTGTGAACGGCCAACCAAAAGAAGAGTCAACACCACCGTCGCACCTACCGTCAACAAGCCGCCGCGCGAGAACGTCGCCAGCAGAAGTAACGCGGCCACGGCCAACAGAGTTGGCTCAAGCCACTTGAAACGCGTGAACCGCTGGCGGGTCAGAACCGAAGCGAACAACCACGGAAGAAAGATCGTCGAGATTTGTCCGGCAAGCCAGGCAGGTTCATACGCCAATCCAGAAATGCGATTCGTTTTTATCAGCTCACGCATCGAGAACGCGCGCTGCCAGTGAGTCACCAACGGCTTGGGCAAAATGTGCAAATAAAACGTCGCGCCCTGCACGCCGCTCCAAAGAATGTCGAGAACGAATCCAGCAAAAAGCCATTTGAGCGAAAAGCGCAGGTCGTCTTCGTTGCGATTCATCCAAACCGCGGATACGAAGAAAACTGCACCGATCACAACTGTGGCCCAAGCGCGGACGACGCGCCCGAAAATATCCTGACCTCGCATCGGCGGCGGCGCATAAAGAATTGCGATCACGCTGGTTGCGAGCGCGACCAAAATAAACGCAGCGAAAGGAGTCAATGCGCTGGCGCGCGGGAAGGTTGTCTTGCGTTGCAGAAGTTGAATCAACAACACAGGTACGAGCAACATTAACGGATAAAGCGCCAATGGGCGGACGTATGTTGTATCGCCTGCCGGGAAATAGCGAAAACTTGTAACAGGCAAAGTTAACAAAGCCGCGGCCCACAAAGCGCGGGCGATAAAATCAAGATTCAAAAAACGAGAAGCTGAATTCATTTCTTGATATCAAAGAATAAAATGACCAGCGCGCTGATGGCGAGAAACGCGATGGAACCCACCAGCAGATATTTGCTCAGGCTAACGCTGCGTTGCGGTGCGAGATGCTGTGTCTGCGATGGAACGACGGTGATATATTTTTCCAAACTACTTGACGGGTCTGTCATTTGTGATTGAACATTTTGCGCGAACACCTGTGCCCATGCAGATGCCAATGCTTCAGCTTTTTGCGCGTTGGGGTCATCTGCAAAAAAATGCCAGCCGCCATTGCCCGGTTGACTCAACTGCAATTTTTGTGTGCGCAACTGTTCAACGGTCACGCCACCGACTTGCGATGCAACCGCGTTCAGAACAGTATCGGACATGGCGATCTCTTCCAGTTTGCGCGTCTCGCGTTCAAGATAATAAAACTGTTCGTTGGTTGTATTCTGTGGCCAGGCTTGTTCAATGTGAAAATCAACATTGACCGTAGCACGCGCACGATATGGCGGCGGCACAATGTAATAAATCACTGCGCCGATCAACGCACCAACGATAGCGCCCAACAACCAGAAACGCCAGGCTTTTAATAAGCGAATGAGATCATCTGAAGATGGAGAAGAAAAAATGAACTTCATAATCACCTATTTTACTTGCCGCAGATTCTTTAACTGCAGATGGACACATATAAATACCGATGTTTTTATAAAGACGATTCTCGAATGCCCGCAATCTAATGTTTTGAAATCAAACTTTTTCTATCTTGAATTGTCTGCGCCGCCGCCAGTTTAAAAACGGCGCAACGATTTTGCGGATGTAATACTTTGCCACGATCATCGAAAAGAAACTTCCGCCATCGCGGTAATGGACACGCAGCATCTCGGGCCAGCAGCGATCATCCGCGTAAATGGTTTTGCCAGCCTTGTGCAGACGGAAGTTGGCCCACGTCTGCGGAACGTATTTTACCTGCGAACGCCGCGCAATGCGCACCCACAAATCATAATCCATGGCGAAATAGAACGACGGATCGAGCGGACCGAGCGCGCGCCACAAATCACCGCGGAAGAACGAGGCCTGTTGCGGGATATGAACATATCCCCGTTTCAGCCGACGCAAGTCGGTCTGCGCCGAGGTGAATTTGCCAACGACATCGCCAGCTTCGCTGATGAAATTTGTATCGCCATAAACGAGTCCAACTTCTGGATGTTCCATCAAAATTTTTACGGCAGATGAGACCGCGCCGGGCTGATACGTATCGTCCGAATTCAACCACGCAAAGATTTCTCCGTTGGCACGAGCAAAACCTTTGTTGAGCGCGTCGGTCTGACCCTTGTCCGGTTCGCTGATCCACCAGGCAAGTCTACCCGCATACTTTTTTGTGATCTCCATGCTGCCATCGCTCGAGCCGCCGTCCACGACGATATATTCGAGGCGCGGATAATCCTGCGCCAGCACGGACTGCATCGTCGCCTCCAAAAAGCGCGCCTGATTGAAGGATGGCGTAACGATGGAAACAAGAGGAAGGGATGCGCTCAAGTCCAACTCACTTCAGGATAATACAGATGCGCGACTTCCTCCGTCACGCGGCGGATGCGGGCGATCTCTTCGGACGAGATGTGGCGCTTCCAACTATTAAGACTCGTGCGGCTGTCGAGTTTTACCGAATGAACTTTTTTGCGCGATAGCTCGGTCGGATTCTCGGAACTGCTGGAGTCGAGGATCATCTGCTCGACGCGCGGGGTAAATTCCAGACCTAATTCACCGTATAATTTTCGATAACCCACGACGGGGTCGAGGGAAAGGTCTTCATGGCGGACCACTCGAATAGACGGTATCCACTCACGGGTCGCATGAACGACACGGTAGACCATCGTCCACAACAGGGCGGCCTGACCAATAACGTCATCTTTCGCGATAGCTTGCATATCCTTTCGATACGGTTCAAGATGATCGCGCATCAACAAAGGTTGATCCAGAAGATCTGCGAAATCAAACGGCCAGTTGAGTCGCTTGAGACTGCTGGCAAACGCCGCTGGATGACGAACCGTCACGACAATCTCGCAATTCAAACGTTCGGCAAACCACGGCAAGGAGAAAACAGCGAACGGGTCCTTCAACAAAGCACGCTGATGAAATACGCGTCCGCGTAGAAAAATACTGAGGTCGCGTCCCATACGCAAAAAATCCTTGCGCAAGCGAAGCGATTTGATTTCATCAAAAAGATGATAGCGGAAAGCCAGCAGTTCCTGCAATGCACTTAAATAGCAATCTTCATTTTTATCGCCAAGATACATGTACCAATGTTGAACTTTCGCGCGCAAAACGCCGGGACGATGCAAGACATTCAACGGCTCACTGATGTAAGCCATCTGCGGATCAGCGGCAAGCATCTTCCCAACCCAAGTCGTGGCAGTGCGATGTGCGCCAGTCACAAGAATAGGACGCGGATTAGATCCGGCCATTAAGGTTCTCCCATGTACGGCGCGCTGATGGATTGCACACCATAAAACTGAGCAGCGCAACGATTGACCCAATATTTCGGATTCGGGTCCAGTTCCTTGGTATGTTCCACGCCAGTCAATTGTGGAACGACAAGGTCCTGCATACCCTGCGCTTTGTCCGCAAAGATTTGCAATTGACGGGCATCCCAATCAGCAGCCCATTGCTTATAAAATGACAGCGACTCATGCAAAACATTTCCTACGGCGCGTAAAGGGTAAAAAATCGAAACGGCCAATAATCCCAAGGCCAGATAACCAATCACGGGTTGCCAATGCACTTTTATTTGCGCCAGAACCACGCCCAGACAAGCGCCTTCCAGCATCAACGCCGCGATCAACATCAGTTGACCGGCGAAGCGGGCGCGTTCCTCGGGATAAGACTGACCATAGACGCTGGGCGCAAAACTCGCGGCAATCAATATGTACATTAAGAGCGGCGTTATCAACATGATGAGCGCCAACTTCCGTTTGCCGATGGATACAAGCAAAGGTGCATCCAGAAATAAAAAATAAAATAATAGGAAGGGAATCCCAACTGAAAACAAAGAAGGGGCCGGCAGGGCGACAAAAGAATCCCGGATGAAGAGAACAACATATAACAAAGTACGAGATACAAGGCTTTCCAAGCCGGGAGTCGGACTACCCAGCCGGAGTGAATTTCCCGGCGCAAGCGCCATCACCAGCAACGCCAACAACCCACCGGCCAAAGTCCAAGCGACGATTGAAATAGCTGCCTGCCGCCGCGGTCCTCTTTCCCAGATCACAACTGCGGCCAATGCC
>JAJYOO010000013.1 GCA_021796155.1 Chloroflexota bacterium | reverse complement strand
AGGGCTGCTTACAACGCTTGGATATAAGATCGGGAATCAAAAAGCTGTCTACGCGTTGGAAGGCTCGATTGCGATCACGGGCGCACTCGTCCAGTGGCTGAGAGACAATTTGGGACTGATCCGCCAATCGTCCGAGGTGGAGGCGCTTGCGAAAACTGTCGAGGATAATGGCGACATTTATTTTGTCCCGGCATTCAGCGGATTGTTCGCTCCATATTGGCGGTCTGATGCGCGAGGCGCAATTGTCGGCATGACGCGTTACGTCAACAAAGGTCACATTGCTCGATCGGTGTTGGAAGCAACTGCATTTCAAACGCGCGAAGTCCTTGACGCGATGGAAAAAGATTCCGGTGTGAAATTGACCGCGCTCAAAGTGGACGGCGGCATGGTCTTCAATGAGTTGTTGATGCAATTTCAAGCCGATATTCTCAATGTGCCGGTCATTCGTCCGAAAGTGGCGGAGACAACCGCATTGGGCGCGGCTTATGCAGCCGGACTCGCCGTCGGCTTTTGGAAAGACTTCGCTGAACTACGCGCGAATTGGGGCAGGGATAAAGAATGGAATCCAAACATGGACTCTTCCAAGCGCGAGAAGTTATACTTGGGGTGGAAGAAGGCGGTAACGCGTACATTTGATTGGGTTTGAAGGTTCGCAAGTTTGAAAGTTGGTATGTTGGTTAACTTTTGAACTTGCAACTTGCCAACTTGGAAACATAGAAAAAATGAATCGCAACGAAACTCTTTCCGCACTGAAAGCTAATCCCGAAGTCTCCGTCCTGATCGTCGGCGGAGGCATCAATGGCATTGGCACGTTCCGTGATCTTGCCCTCAACGGCGTGGACGTGTTGTTGGTTGACCGCGCAGATTTTTGTTCGGGCGCAAGCTCCGCTTCTTCTCACATGGCACATGGCGGAATCCGTTATCTCGAAAACGGCGAGTTTCGTCTTGTGCGCGAAGCGGTGCAGGAACGCAATCGCATGATCCAAAACGCGCCGCATGTTGTCAAGCCGCTGCCGACCACGATTCCAATTTTCAAGATTTTTTCCGGCCTTCTCAACGCGCCATTAAAATTTTTAGGCTGGCTCGATAAGCCGTCCGAACGCGGCTCGCTCGTGATCAAAATTGGATTGATGGTTTACGATGCTTACACCAGCAAGCAGCGCACGGTGCCGCGACATCAATTTCATAGCCGCGCTGAATCGCTGGCGCGTTGGAATAAGCTCAATCCAAAAATCGTCAACGCCGCGACGTATTACGACGGTGCGATTCTGCAACCAGAGCGACTTGGTCTTGAATTGATTCTGGATGCGGAAGCTGACAATCCGAACGCACGCGCGATCAATTACATGAGTCTCACTGGCGGAAGTGGAGATACGGTTCTTCTTCGGGACGAGTTAACGGATTCCGTTTACGAAGTGAAACCGCGTCTGGTAATCAACGCCTCCGGCCCGTGGATTGACTTTGCGAATCACGGTCTCGGATTTTCTACGCGTTTCATCGGCGGGACAAAAGGTTCACACCTCATTCTCGATCATCCCGAATTGCGCGCCGCGATTGGCGATCATGAATTCTTCTTTGAGAACAAAGATGGGCGCATCGTTTTGATTTTCCCGCTTTATGACCGCGTCCTGGTTGGCACTTCCGACATCGCCATCGAAAACCCAGACGAGGCGCGTTGTACAGAAGAAGAAGTTGATTATTTTCTTGAAATGATCGCGCGCGTCTTTCCATCCATCAAAGTGACGCGGGAAAATATTGTTTTTCGCTTCAGCGGCGTGCGTCCGCTGGCAGCCAGCCACGCAAAAACAACTGGTCAAATTACGCGCGATCATGAGATTCAAGTCATCAGTGGTGAATGGACCGGTCTCGCGTTTTCAGTCTATTCGCTGGTTGGTGGCAAATGGACTTCGTTCCGCGCGTTTTCTGAACAAGTCACTGATAAGGCTCTTGAATTTTTTGGAAGAACGCGGCAGAAAAATACCAGCGCTTTGCCCATCGGCGGCGGACGCGGCTATCCGGTCACAGCCGACGAAATCAAACGATTTGTGGACGGAATTGTGGCATGGACTGGGATGTCCGCGGAACGCGTGAAGGCTTTATTTGAGCGTTATGGCACGCGCGCCGAACAGATCGCAACATTCATTGGTCGCGGCCAGGACGCCGCGCTCGAATCGCTGCCAATATACAGCCGCCGCGAGATCGGATTCATTGCTCAACATGAGAAAGTTGTCCATCTGGATGATTTTCTGTTGAGGCGTTCGATGTTGGCTATGCTTGGTCGGTTGACGCGCGAAGCTGTGGATGAGATTGCCGATGTTATGGTCGAATATAAAAGCTGGGACGAGAATCAGAAAAGTGCCGAAGTGGCGCGAACGCTTGAATTATTGGCAGACCACCATCAGGTCCGGTTATGATGTGAAAATGAAAATGTGACCTGCGCTTCAAATGCGGGTCGCATTTTTTATCGCATGGTAAAATCCTGCCGATGAATTGCTCAATCGTAATTCCGGTTTATCGGGGCGAGAGGACGATTGTTCCTTTGGTAGAAAGTCTGTCCGCCGAGCTTCCAAAAATCGCACAGTCCTATGAAGTGATTTTGGTCAACGATAGCAGTCCCGATCTAAGCTGGAAGAAGATCGAAGAACTTGCCCAACGATTCCCTTGGGCGGTTGGCATCAATTTGATGCGTAATTATGGTCAGCATAATGCCACGTTATGCGGCGTGCGCGCCGCGCGTTATGAGATCACAGTCACGATGGACGATGATCTGCAGCATCCGCCCGCGGAGATCCATTGTTTATTGGAAAAACTAAACGAAGGCTATGACGTTGTATACGGCGTGCCACGCCAGCTTCCGCAAAGTTTTTGGCGCAACCAGGTGACTAAGTATACGAAAATCATTCTTGCCAACACGATGGGGGTTCCTTATGTGCAGAATCTATCGGCCTTTCGGGCTTTTCGCACAAGCCTGCGTGAAGCATTTGCGGAGTTCAGAAGCCCCAACACGATTCTGGATGTTTTGCTTTCGTGGGGAACATCCCGCATAACGGATGTTGTGGTGGATATTCAAACGGCTAACGGCTCGAACTATAATTTCGTTTCCCTCGTCAAAACCACCATGTTAATTCTGACTGGTTACAGCACTGGTCCGCTCAGACTGGCGAGTCTGATAGGCTTATTCATGACCCTGTTTGGACTTACGATTTTTATCTATGTGCTGGTGACTTATTTTGTGGCTGGCAGCTTACCCGGTTTTCCGTTCCTGGCATCCATTATTGCGATTTTCAGCGGGGCTCAGCTTTTTACATTGGGAATCATTGGCGAATATCTTGCGCACATGTTTGATCGCAGTATGGGCCGTCCGGGTTATGTTGTTCAGGAAACAATCGGTGGGACAAAATTATGAAGGTAGTGATCCTCCAGCCTTCGTACATTCCGTGGCGAGGATATTTCGATCAAATTCGCAAAGCGGACTTGTTCGTGTTTTATGATGATGTTCAATACGATAAACGCGGCTGGCGAAACAGAAATCAAATAAAAACGTCGCAAGGCAAGAAATGGCTGACGATTCCCGTGCATAGTCATCGCGCACAGGTGGAAAGGATTCCCATCAATTGCATCCGCATTTTGCACGAAAGCACTTGGAGAACGGATCATCTAAAAACGTTGGAATACTCGTATCGTCGGGCACCCTATTTTGAAAAATATTTGCCATTGCTTGAGCAATTCTATGATCGCCAGGACGAATTCCTGGCGGACTTCACGATTGATTTAACGATAGCTTTGGCGCGCGAACTTGGAATCCAACACACGCGCTTTGAACGCTCGTCTAAACTCGATGCGAGCGGACAGAAGACAGATCGCCTGATTTCAGTTCTACAAAAGGTTGGCGCGACGCATTACATCAGTGGGCCGTCAGCGAAGGATTACATTGAGTCGGATAAATTTAAGCAGGCGAAGATCACGTTGGAATATATGGAATACGATTACCCTGAATATCCGCAGTTGTATCCGCCGTATGATCCATTTGTGAGTGCTCTTGATTTATTATTCATGACTGGGCCGGAGGCCATCAAATATTTCGAAAAAGGAAGATGATGAAAGATATTCCCAATCTCGATCAGGTTAAATCCTATTTTGATAAAAGAATTCAAGAGCACGGTGCTTCGGCACGCGGCGCAGATTGGAACGGCGAAGAGTCGCAGCACGCGCGTTTTGATCAGCTAATCAAGATCACCGAAGCGTCATCCTTTTCCATTCTGGATTATGGTTGCGGCCCCGGCGGATTGGCAGATTACCTCGAGCACAAAGGTTTTCACGCGGAATATTACGGCTTCGATATTTTGGAAAGTGCCATCGAAACTGCCCGGAAGACCCATGCAGGCAACGCTCACTGCACTTTTTTTACAGATAAAGACCAACTGCCGATCTGTGATTACACGGTTGCCAGCGGCATCTTCAATTTCCGCGGTGAGCAGTCATTTGAAGATTGGACAAATTATGTGATCGGTGTGCTTCACCATTTCGACAGTTTAAGCCGCAAAGGTTTTGCCAGCAACTTTCTGACGAAATATTCGGATGCTGATAGAATGCGCGCCGACCTTTATTACGCTGACCCGCTTTACCTGTTCGATTACTGCAAACGCAACTTCTCGAAGAATGTTGCCTTGCTTCACGATTATCGCCTTTATGACTTCACCATCCTCGTCCGCAAAGACTGACATGAACGAAAACCCACGCATTGATTTCAATCGTCCTCTTCCCGTTGGCAAGGAATTGGAATATGTGACGCAGGCAATTCAGAGCGGACACATTTCTGGCGACGGGCAATTCACCAAAAAATGCAGTGCTCTTCTTGAACAGGAGCTCGGCGTTCCGAAAGTTTTATTGACGACTTCCTGCACGCATGCATTGGATATGTCCGCGATTCTGTTGGATGTTCAACCCGGCGACGAAGTCATTATTCCAGATTTTACGTTCGTCTCGACGGTCAACGCATTTGTCTTACGGGGAGCTAAACCGGTCTTCATTGACGTTCGGCCGGATACCCTTAATTTGGATGAGTCCAAGCTCGAAGCTTTAACCACGCCGCATACGAAGGTAATTGTCCCAGTGCATTATGCAGGTGTTGGCTGTGAGATGGACGCCATCATGGAAATTGCTCATCGCCATGACATTGCTGTTGTCGAAGATAACGCGCATGGATTGTTTGGGAAATATAAAGATAAATATCTTGGAACCTTTGGTGCGCTGGCAGCGCAGTCCTTTCACGAGACGAAAAACTTTACCAGCGGCGAGGGCGGCGCGCTGCTCATCAATGATCCAAAAATTATCGAGCGTGCCGAAATCATCCGCGAAAAAGGAACCAACCGCTCGCGCTTCTTCCGCGGGCAAGTGGACAAATATACATGGGTAGATATTGGTTCCTCATACCTGCCATCTGATATCCTCGCCGCTTTTCTTTATGGTCAGTTGGAACAGCGCGAGAAAGTCCAAAGCCATCGAAAAACTTTATGGCATACGTACCAAACTGGTTTGAAGGATTGGGCGGCAAAACATGATGTCCAATTGCCAGCCATCCCGGAATATTGTGAACAGTCCTATCACATGTTTTATATGTTGATGCCTGATCTTGATCTGCGACAGAAACTGATTATGTATCTGCGCGAACGCGGCATTTATAGTGTCTTCCACTATCTACCTCTTCATCTTTCTGATATGGGGCGCGGATATGGTGGCAAGGAAGGCGACTGCCCGGTGACCGAACGCGTCAGTGATCAATTAATCCGGCTGCCATTTCATAATGTTTTGACTGGGTCGGAGCAGGAACAAGTGATCGAATCTATTTTGGAGTTCAAATTCTAATGCAAAACATTCTTGTCACTGGCGGCGCTGGATTTATTGGCTCAAACTTTGTGCGTTATCTGCTCAAGGCAGAACCGGATGTTCACATCTTCAATCTTGATGCACTGACATACGCAGGCACTTTGGAAAATTTAAAAGATTTGCCTCGTGCCTCATGCTATACTTTTATTCAAGGCGATATTTGTGATACTGGCTTAGTTGGCAAGTTGTTCCAAGAACATCAGATTGATACAGTTGTTCACTTCGCTGCCGAATCGCACGTGGACCGCTCCATCCTCGGCCCTGCGCCATTCATCCAAACAAATATTGTCGGTACATTTAATCTGCTCGAAGCCGCCCGTCAGGCTTGGGGTCTTGACGGAGCAAAGCGTGGGATGAGATTCCATCACGTTTCAACGGATGAAGTTTTCGGGTCGTTGGACGCGTCTGATCCGGCATTTACTGAGTCAACGCCTTATGAGCCGCGTTCGCCTTATTCGGCGTCCAAGGCATCTTCCGATCATCTTGTGCGCGCCTATTTCCACACTTATGGTTTGCCTGCAACAATCACAAATTGCTCGAATAATTATGGACCATATCAATATCCTGAAAAGCTGATTCCGTTGATGATCTTGAATGCTTTGCAGGCAAAGCCTTTGCCGGTTTATGGCGATGGAAAACAAATCCGGGATTGGCTTTTTGTGGAGGATCATTGCGAGGCAATTTATCTTGTCTTGAAGCGAGGCAAGTTGGGGGAGACTTATAACATTGGCGGTGGTAACCAGCCCTATAACATTGATCTTGTGCATGAAATCTGTTCTATCTTGGATGAGTTGAAACCAACAGCAAAATCTTATTCTGAGTTGATCACTTATGTCATCGATCGCCCCGGCCACGACCGACGTTATGCAATGGATATAACTAAGATTCATAATGATCTTGGTTGGATGCCCAAATACGATATTGAAAGCGGCCTGCGCGCCACTGTTCAATGGTACTTGGATCACATGGATTGGGTTGAGTCCATCATGAAGCAGGAAGGCTTCAGCGATTGGCTTGACAAAAATTATGCGCGGAGGGGAACATGAAAGGCATTATTCTTGCAGGTGGACGCGGCACACGTCTTTATCCATTGAGGTGGGCGTGAGCAAACAGATTTTGCCGGTCTACAACAAGCCGATGATTTATTATCCGCTTTCGATGCTGATGTTGGCCGGCATTCGCGAGATTTTGGTGATCAGTTCGCCCGAAGATTTGCCAGCGTTCCAACGTCTGCTTGGCGATGGAAAGAAATGGGGACTCTCGTTCTTATATGCGGAACAACCTGAGCCGCGCGGCCTACCCGAAGCCTTCATCGTTGGGGAAAATTTTCTCGCTGGTGATAGCGCTTGTTTGATCCTCGGTGACAATATTTTCTATGGAACCGGAATGTGGGATTATCTTCGTTACGCGGCGGCACTGAAGGAAGGCGCGCAGGTCTTTGCATATCCGGTGCGGGACCCGCGGCAGTATGGCGTGATTGAGTTCGACGCGGATGGCAAAGCGTTGAGCCTTGAAGAAAAACCTGAGAAGCCGCGCTCGAATTTCGCCGTGCCCGGACTTTATTTTTATGACAACCGCGTGGTCAAGCTTGCGACGAATCTCAAACCGTCACCGCGCGGCGAATTGGAAATCACTGATCTGAATCGCATCTATCTCGAACGCGGACAATTGCGCGTCCAGCAACTTGGACGCGGCATCGCCTGGCTGGATGCGGGGACTCATGAGACGCTTTTGCAGGCTGCCAACTTTGTCCAGACCGTTGAAGAACGACAGGGATTGATGATTGGCTGTCCGGAAGAAGTCGCGTATCGCGTTGGGTTTATCACGCGCAAACAATTGATTGAGCTTGCACTTCCGTTGAAACAAGATTCTTACGGCGATTACTTGTTGAAACTCTCGAACGAGCCGCTTTAGAGTAACAAGTCCGCACATGGTACAATTTTCCTCAATAGCAGAGGACTTGTGCCCGGCATTTCTCAAAATTCCAAAACGTCTGTTGACATTATCATTCCTGTTTACGATGAAGGCGAAATCGTTAAGCAGACTCACGAGCACATCTGCTCGGCGGTTGACGATTTGCCTTTTGACTTCAATTTTCTTTATGTGAATGATGGCTCGACTGATGCCACATCGGATATTCTGGTGGGATTGGCAGACAAAGATGTACGCGTTCATTTTCTGGAGCTTAGCCGCAACTTTGGGCATCAAGCCGCGCTCACTGCCGGATTGGACTCTTCACGCGGCGACATTGTGATCACAATGGACGGTGACGGCCAGCATCCGCCGGAGATGATTCCGCAATTGCTGGATTTGGTAAAGCAGGGATATGACATTGTCCAGACCCAGCGCGTGGACGACGCTCAATCTTCTTCGTTCAAAAACTGGACTTCAAACGGATTCTACAAACTCATCAATTTGATCAGCGGGACGCATATCATCCCCGGCTCTGCTGATTTCCGCGCGCTGACGCGCCGGGCTGTGGACGCGATCAAAGCGATGCCTGAATATCATCGCTTCCTGCGGGGCATGGTGGCGTGGATCGGCTTTCCGATGGTCATTGTGCCATACCAGCCCGCGCAGCGCATCGGCGGGAAATCGAAATATTCGCTAGGCAAAATGTTCCGTCTCGCGATGGATGCGATCTTCTCGTTTTCGCTGGTTCCGCTTTATATCGGCCTTAGCATGGGCGGACTTTTGCTGTGCCTTGCCCTGGTCGAAATGATTTATGTGCTGTCATTTTGGGTGACAGGCCAAACGTCAACCTTGGCACCCGGCTGGAGTTCCCTGATGTTTGTGATCCTCATCGTGAGCGGGATGCTCATGATCCTGCTTGGTTTTATCGGTGTGTACGTCGGCTACATTTTTCAGGAGGTAAAACATAGGCCGGTTTACATCATCAAGCCGCAAAGTAAAAAGGAAAACCCAGATTGAAAACGAATCCAATTGCATTGCGGAGGGCCGTTTTTCGTTTTCAGGTTTTGATCGTTCCGGCTGTTCTTCTCCTCGTTACAATTCTTGCGTACGGACTCTTCGCGTTTCAACAGGGCTTCCACGGCGATGATTGGGGATTTTCATGGATGTCGGTTACATATGGCTTATCAGGATTGGTCAAATATTATTCGTATGACCGTCCATTCCTAGCCTATTTTGTTTATCTTACATCCTCGCTGATCGGACCCAATCCAGTGGGGTGGCAGGTCTTTGGACTTCTTGCGCGTTGGGCTTCAGGTCTGACTCTCTGGTGGACGATTACCATAATCCAGCCGCAACGCAAGCGCCTCGCATTCTGGACAGCAGTCCTTTTCCTGGTTTATCCGGGCTTTCGCCAGCAGTCCATAGCAAACGCATACGGACATTATCTTTTCATCGAGGCGGGCTTTTTTCTTTCCGTCGGATTGATGTTGAAAGCTGTCAGCTCGACTCGCTACCGCTGGCTTTTGCTGTTTGCGTCATTGATTTTCGCTTTGCCTAATCTGTTCCTGACTGAATACTTTGCCGGACTTGAAATTCTCCGGCCATTCCTGCTTTGGATTGTGCTGGAAAATAATGGCGGCGATGTCCGCCGGCGGATGAAACGCTGGCTGGAATACTATGTTCCTTTTGTTGCCATCTTTGCGTTGTTCCTTGTCTGGCGTTTCTTCATCTCTCCTTCCCTCCGATATGGAATAGATGTCAATCCGGGAGATGTCAGTTATTTTTCAACGTTTGGTGGTTTCGTTGGAACAGTTTTGAGTGAATGGTGGACTGTAAGTCTTGCTGCATGGTTACAAACAATCCAATTGCCGGATCCGCAGGCATTTGGAGTCCGTTTGCTTCTCGTTTATGCGTTGATATTCTTTGCTGCGCTGGAAGGTTTTATCTATTTTTCAAAGCGTCTGGCGCGTTCTGAAACGTTTGAAAATGAGAATCCGGATCGTCCACGTTTATGGCCGTGGCTGGTTTTTGGATTTGTTGCCATTCTCGGCGCGCAAATT
Source organism: Chloroflexota bacterium (assembly GCA_021796155.1). The sequence continues at coordinate 8,326 of JAJYOO010000013.1, read as the reverse complement.
CCTTTTCTGCTCAGTCAGTTGACGATCAAACTTCAGTATAACAATGACCGCTTCACGCTTCCCTTTGCGTTGGGCGTCGCGCTATTATTGGCAGCCATCCTTGAATTCATCCCAAACCTGACGCGTCGTTCTTTGATTGCCGGCTTGTTGGTTGTTCTCGCTATTGGATTTCAAATCCAAACGAGCTTTGCGTTTCGTACTGATTGGAATCTGGTCAGGTATTATCTTTGGCAATTAAGCTGGCGTATGCCGGGACTCCAACCGGGGACCGTCTTGCTTTCGAGCGATATGCCGTTTCAGTATTCGAGCGATAACTCGCTGACCGCGCCGATCAACTGGATGTATAACCCCGGCCCGCATTCGGGGCCGATGCAATATCTGAACTGGGATTTGGATGTCCGCATCAAATCAAGCCAGTTTACGCTTGCGCCTGGCAAGCCGATCACCAGCGATTTTCGGGTCACAACATTTGCCAGCACAACGGATCACGTTGTTGTGATTGCGTACCAGCCTCCGGGATGTGTACGCGTTCTGAATCCGCAATACGACCAGGATTTGTGGGTCGCGCCAAAGTCAGTGACGGATGTTGCAAAAATTCAAACGCTTCCATTTTTGGATGTCCCATATTTGACGTCGCAAGCCATGCCTTTATCGAATATGAAACAGATTATTCCAAACCCGACCCAGCCTGCAAAGCCGATGGGTTTTCTTTATCCCGAACCGTTGCATAATTGGTGCTATTATTTTGAGAAGGCCGATTTGGCGCGCCAATTCGGAGATTGGAAGCAAGTCGCGAAGATCGGCGATCAAGCCTTTGCTGTCCCGTATCACGCGGACGATTTGTCGGAGTATCTGCCGTTCATCGAAGCGTACGCGCGCCTCGGCCGCTGGAAAGACGCGCATGATCTAACTTTGACTACCTCCACTTCAATGCCTTTGTTGAAGCCCGAACTTTGTTCGCTTTGGACTCGGCTTCAAAATGATTCGTCCGTTACTGCAATTCAAAATGCGAGCGATCAAATTTCAAAAGAATTATCTGACCTGCAATGTTTTAGCAAATGAGCACATCATCGAATAATTTTGAATTCACTTTTTTGCGTCATGGCGAATCGGTGGGCAATGCTGAAGAGCGCTTCCAGGGCCAATCTGATTTTCCCTTGACGGATGCAGGGCGTACTCAAGCGCGCGCGTTGGCGGAGCGCTGGCTCAAGGACGGAGCCAAATTCGATTTGGCGGTGACCAGCCCGCTTGTCCGGGCAAAAGAGACGGCGCAAATCGTTGCAGATGTGTTGCTTCTTCCGCTTGAAGAAGATCCGATCTGGATGGAACGCGATAACGGTCTGATGTCCGGTTTGACGCGTGAAGAAGTCGAGGAACGTTTTCCGCAGCCAGATTTCCGCACGCCGTATGACGCGTTCGGTGAAAACGGCGAGGGCGATTGGGAATTATTTTTGCGCGCCGGAAAGGCTGTGCACGAATTGATCAAACGGCCCGCAGGAAAATATTTGATCGTCACGCATGGCGGCTTACTCAATAAAGTGATGTATGCGATCCTTGGCATTCCGGTGCAGGCTAACGCAAACGGACCAAGCTTTCGTTTTGGCAATACTGGCTTTGCAGTTTTCAATTACGTGCCTTCGCGTCATCAGTGGCGGTTCATTAAACTTGAATCCCCGGAGTAGATCAACTTACTCTTGCATGTCATTCTGAGCGAAGCGAAGAATCTCGTTCTTTACGCATAGAGACCCTTCGCTACGTTCAGGGTGACATAATAAATTGAATCTTATGTAAAGAGAATGATATGGCAAATCTTAAAATTCTGTCTTTCGGCGCGGGCGCCATCGGAACGTATATTGGCGGATCACTGGCTCTGACTGGCGAACAACTTGTTTTTGTGGAGCAGCCTGCGGTGGCCGATGAAATACATGTGCGCGGCTTGCGGTTGGATCTCACGCTCGATAAAAGAAGAAAATTGAAAGAAGCTTCTGTTCTTGAGTCGTCGTCGTTCGTTATCGCACCATCGCTCGAAGACGCGCTGCGTTATGGTCCGTTCGACGTCGCGCTCTTTGCCTTGAAATCGTACGACACCGCGGCCGCGCTCGATGGCATGAAATTATTTGCAGAAAAACTTCCGCCGATTCTTTGTTTATCCAACGGTGTGGATAACGAACCCGCGATTGCAAACGCGCTTGGCTCGGACAAAGTGATTCCCGCAACGGTGACCAGCGCGATTGGCCGCCGCGCCGCGGGCGACATCGTTTTGGAACGGTTGCGCGGCATCGGCATTGCGGCAACGCATCCACTCTCGGACAAATTGCTGGCCGCCGCGAATTCCGCCTTTCTCAACGCTGAAAGTTTTTCCAACGCCGCGGCGATGAAGTGGTCCAAGATGTTGACGAATCTCATCGCCAATCCAACATCCGCGATTCTCGACATGACCGCCGCACAAATTTTTGCGAATCGCAAGTTGTATAAACTCGAAATTCAAATGTTGCACGAATGTCTGGCTGTGATGGAAGCACAAAATATTCCGGTTGTGGATTTGCCTGGCACGCCTGCGCGTGCCTTGGCGTTTGCCACGCGTTTACCTTTGTGGTTGTCAAAACCTTTGCTTGCGCGCGCGGCTGGCAGCGGACGCGGCGCGAAAATGCCGTCGTTTCATATTGACTTGCATTCAGGCCGCGGCAAATCGGAAGTGGAATATTTGCACGGCGCAATTGTCAGAGCGGGGGAGAAGTTCGGTGTGCCGACTCCCGTCAACAAAGTCCTGACCGAAACGTTGATGAAGTTAACGAATAAAGAGATTCCGTTAGAAGAATTCGCACACCAACCAGATAAATTGCTTGCTTTGTTGCGAGGTTAACAAGTTGACAAGTTTATAAATTGACTTGCGAACCTTTTAACTTTCAAACCTTTCAACTCACCAACCTTCAAACCTGACAACTTGATAACTTAATAGTGGTGATACAATACGCATCCTTGTAAGCTATGAATAAGCTATGAACGCGATCACAAAATTTCGACTCGTCAACCCGCGCCCCGAAGTGGAAATCCATCTCCCTGACGGGCGCGTTTTATCCGGCCCGCGCGGCGCGGCGGTTGGAGATTTTCTCAAAGCCGTTGAATTTTCCGCGCCGGTCGTTGCAGCGGATGTGGACGATGAACTTCGCGAACTTACCTATCCAATCAAAATGGATTCGGATGTCCGCCCGATCACCATGTCCGACTCGGACGGTGCGTTGATCTATCGTCGTTCGCTGAACTTCCTGATGGAAATGGCTTTTGCTGATTTATTCCCGAAAGCCAAATTGACGATTGACCATTCGATTTCGTTCGGCGGCTATTATTGCCAGGTTAGCGGACGCGAGCCGTTATCCGATAAAGAACTTGCGAATCTCAAATCGCACATGCAGGAATTAATCCAAGACAACCTGCCGTTCGAGAAAAAAGAAGTTCCTTTGCAGGAAGCGATTGATTATTTCAAGTCCCTTGGTTATGAAGATAAAGTCCGTTTGCTTAATTACCGCCGCAAAAATTATCTGACGTTGTATCGTCTCGGCGAGCGCATGGACTATCACCACGGCTACATGGTTCCTTCGACCGGCTATTTAAAGTGGTTTGATCTGTTCGCAACCAACGGCGGATTCACGTTGCGCTTCCCGCGCCGCCACGCGCCGACCGAACTAGAATCTGTAAAGTCATATCCCAAATTGCTGAACGCATTTCGTCAATACGGCGATTGGCTCGAACATCTCGGCATCGGCAACGTCGGCGCGTTGAACGATGCGATTCAAGCGGGCCGCGTCCATGAGCTTGTGTTGGTTTCCGAAGCGTTGCATGAACAAAACGTGGCCGAGATCGCGCGTCAAATTGCCGCGAAGAACGCGCATATCGTTCTCATCGCTGGCCCTTCGTCTTCGGGCAAGACAACTTTTTCGCGCCGTCTCACGGTTCAATTGTTGGCGCTTGGTATTTCGCCGTATCCGCTTGAACTGGACAATTATTTTCTCTCGCGCGAGGCGACTCCTCTTGGACCAGATGGCAAACCAGATTTCGAAGCGCTCGAGGCACTTGATCTTCCGCGGCTTGCCGAAGACCTTGAACAAATTCTCGATGGCAAAGAAGTCCAATTGCCGCGCTATAACTTCAAAGCTGGAAAGCCGGAGCCAGGCGAACACATCCAACTGCGACGCGGACAGCCGATCATCATGGAAGGCATTCACGGACTTGACCCACGCCTCCTGCCTCCGACTTTGGCCGGGCGCGCGTTTAAGATTTATGCCTCTGCCCTGACTCAGCTCAACCTTGATCGCCACAACCGCGTCTCGACCACGGATACGCGTTTGATTCGCCGCATCGTGCGCGACGCTCGCGAGCGCGGCTATTCCGCGAAAGACACAATTTCAAACTGGGAATCCGTCCGCCGCGGCGAGAAGATTCACATTTTCCCCTATCAAGAAAACGCGGACGTAATGTTCAATTCCGCGCTGGTTTATGAACTCTCCGCGTTGAAACCGTTGGCCGAGCCGCTTCTTCGACAAGTGCCGCACGGCACACCTGAATTTATCGAGGCTAAACGGCTGCTGGCTTTCCTCGAATGGTTCCTGCCAATTGACACGGAATTGATTCCGGAGAATTCGATTGTCCGGGAATTTCTCGGCGGCTCCATCTTGAAAGACTTCACCAACTGGAAACACAATTAGACTCGAGACCCATTCACAGAATGGGTCTTTTTATAAGTATAAAATGCCATTCATCGAAGTTATTCTTCTCGCCCTCAGCATGGCCATGGACGCGTTCGCGGTTTGTCTCGCGGCCGGCACGCTCGAAAAAACGCATGGTGTGCGACCCGCATTTCGACTCTCATTTCATTTTGGCTTATTCCAATTTATCATGCCTGTCATCGGTTGGCTGATTGGTGAAACGGTTGGACCGATCATTCGAAGTTACGATCATTGGGTCGCGTTTGGATTATTGGCATTTGTTGGTGGACGAATGATTTATTCGGCTTTGCATGATGGAGATGAAGAACGTTCCAATGATCCATCGCGCGGCTGGACATTGGTGTTATTGTCGGTCGCAGTCAGTATTGATGCGCTGGCCGTTGGGTTGAGTCTGGGCGTGCTGGGTGTGCAGGTTTGGTATCCAGCGATTGTCATCGGCGTGGTAACGAGTGCGTTGTCGCTGGTCGGCTTGCGAATCGGAAGAACCATTGGCGGAAAATTTGGCAGGCCCGTTGAAATCATCGGCGGACTTGTTTTGATCGGCATCGGCTTGAGAATTTTGATTCAGCATCTAATTGGTTAAATGTCTTTGCAAGCCGCGTCCTGAGCGGAGTGCAGCGAAGTCGAAGGATGCGGCTTGGCAATCTCATGTATCAATCATCAGAATGTTATAGGAGATTGACACATCGGGCGGGGTTTCGACCCTGAAAGGCGCAGGGCGTTACGGCGGGAGAATGCTGCCTACTCAACCACTGCCATCCTTGCAATGACATTTGAGAGAATAATATGGAATATTCATTTCCTCGTTATCTGCTTGCCAAACAAACCGTTGATGACCGCGCGCTCAATCGTTATGTGATTGACGCGCTGAAAGCGAATCTGCCGAAGCCGCCGATTCGAATCATCGAAGTTGGTGCGGGAATGGGCAATATGCTGGCGCGGTTGCTGTCGTGGGGAATCATCACGCAAGCTGATTATGTCCAAGTCGACTCAATGGCGGAGAATATCGCGTACGCGTCAGAGTGGATTCCGAAATGGGCGACGGAATCCGGCATGAGGGCGGAAAGAGTCGAGCAGAATCAAATCCGGGTGTTCGACCAAAGCCGCGAGGTCCGCGTCCACCTTGAGCGAGCTGACGTCTTGAATTTCATCCAAAGCAAGCCCGCCCCCGCGGACTTGTTGATCGCAAACGCTTTTTTGGATTTGCTTCCGATGCCGGAAAGCATGCCAAAACTTTTGTCACTCACAAAATACTTGGCTTGGCTAACGATCAACTTCGACGGCGTGACAACGTTCGAACCGGCGATTGACGCCGCGCTCGATGAGCAGATCGAGCGGCTGTATCACGAAACGATGGACGCGCGTCCGACGGGTGGTGACAGCCGCGCGGGACGACATTTGTTTTCGCATTTGCAATCCGCGGGCGCAAAGATTCTCGCGGCGGGCGCGTCGGATTGGGTGGTGCACTCTGTGAATGGAAAATATCCCGGCGACGAAGCGTATTTTTTAAATTTCATTCTGCATTTCTTTGAAGAGTCACTGACGGGACACAAGGATTTGAACGCGTCGGCTTTTGCGGATTGGCTATCGAAGCGGCGCGAACAAATCAGGCGCGGCGAACTGGTTTACATCGCGCATCAAATAGATTTTTTGGCGAGAGTTGGTTGATGGATTTTTAAAGCGATCCTAGATACTTTGTTTCGGAATATTCGGGGTAGCTTTTTGAAGGGGCATTCTATTCCTGCCTTCTTTTATAAATCTTTGGGGTTAAATTTTTGTTTGTTTCTGCATGAAGTTCAATAAAACAGCCTTTAAGCTCTTTGTGACCAGCCGCGTATAAAGAATCGGCCATTTGGTCTGATCTTGGCATTGCGTGAACACCAGCCCAAACAAAAAGTATATCTTTTGAAAGGTTATATTCTTTCTCGTCAATAACTTGCCCTCTAAAACGTTCATTGCTGATGGTTATGTCTCTCCGATACTTTGCTATCTTTGACAGGCTGTTTATATCTTTCTTGTAGTTTGGCTGGCCTCGCGGTGTATATTTAAGTTCGATTATGCCTATGACTTCTCTTGTATTGCATATTACAAGATCAGGCATAAGTCTGATTACATTATCGTTTATTTTGATGCTCATGTACGGTTCAATGAACATTCGCCTGTTTTTCGCAAGGATAGAGTTAAGATGAGACCATAAGGATGCCTGAAGGCTACGTTCAGAATTAATCCGCTGCGTGCAATAATCTTCTGAAATACAATTGTTCCATGCTTTGGCTATTTGCGACTCGATGAGCCAGCGCTGTTTCATAATTTCCTTTTCAATCCAACCTCCAAATGTCTTGTCCGTTCGTCAAAACATCTGCATCCAGCTGAGTTTATCTGTGGTTGATTAACTCACTCGCAAGACCTTCGACCCGCGAATTTTACCTTGCTTCATTTCCAGCAGCGCCGCGTTGGCATCCTTCAAATCGAATTCCTGAAACTCCGGCTTGAGTCCCGCCTCCGACGCCAGCGACAAAAACTCGCGCACATCCTGCCGCGTCACATTCGCCACGCTCTTGATCTCCTTCTCCATCCACAACTGCGACGCGTAATCCAGTTTCAGCAAAGCACCTTTATCAACTTCTTCCTTGCGGATTCCATTGACGACGAGTCTGCCTCCGGGACTTAAATGCTTTAGCGCTTCCGCAATCGGACTCCAAACGGGCGTCGTGTCAATGACCGCGTTCAACTCTGTTGGCGGATTCTGATCAATCGCGCCCGCCCAAGCTGCACCCAATGATTTGGCAAATTCCTGTTCCTGCACATTGCGGCTGAAAACAAAAATATCTGACTTTGGATATTTATGCTTTGCCATTTTCAACACCAGATGATTCGACCCGCCAAAGCCCATCAACCCGAGTGACTGACCATCTTCGATGTTTGCTAGCTTCAACGCGCGATATCCGACTGCGCCCGCGCACAACAACGGCGCGGCTTCCGAATCCGAAAGCGATTCGGGAATCGGATGAGCGAAGTCCGCACGCACGGTCATGTATTCCGCGTAACCGCCATCCGCATCGCGGCCGGTCGCCCGGAATTTTGTGCAAAGATTTTCCCGTCCCGATTTACAAAACTCACATTCACCGCACGCGGAATAAATCCATGCTACGCCAACTCGGTCTCCGACATGTAAGACCTGTGAGACTTGTCCGGCTTGTTCGACTATTCCGACTATTTGATGTCCCAAAATTCTTGGCAACTGTGATGGCGGAGTCCGGCCTTCGATTTCATCTAATTCCGTATGACAGACTCCGCAGGCCGAGACGCGAATCAGAACTTCGTCCGTGTTTGGCTTCGGTTCTGGAACGTTGTCAAATGAAAGTGGTTTAGGATTATCCGTAAGCGGGGCGATTTCCCGCAACAGCATCGCTTTCATAATTTTCACCGGCTTAAGCTGCCGTCACCCGGCGGCGAGAAGCCGCTTGAGCGGCCTAAAAAACATACGGGATGAACATCTTGCTTCGTTTCATATATTCTTGATAATCCCTGCCAAACGTTTGAATACATTCCACTTCGTCTGCTTTGGCAGTTGCGTTCAATAAAAGTGTTGCGATCAAAAC
>JAJYOO010000252.1 GCA_021796155.1 Chloroflexota bacterium | reverse complement strand
CGGGCGATAATCCCGCGTTGGCCAAAGCTCTCAACGGCGCGGAATTTGTGGTGGCGCAAGATTTGCTTGAAACCGAGACTACGAAGCTTGCGGATATTGTTTTGCCCGTGCAGGCGTACACCGAACGCGAGGGCACATTCACGTCCGGGGAACGACGCGTCCAGCGTTTCTATCCCGCCGTTCCTGCGCTGGATGGCCCCAAACCTGATTTTGCAGTCACATCTCAAGTCGCAAAAGAAGCGGGTGTTATTCTCGAAGGCACATCAGCGTCGGTGGTGTTCGACATCATGGCCGAAGATGTTAAATCGTTTGCGGGTTTGAATTACGCAAGACTGGCCGAGGTCAAACCGCAGTGGCCGATTGTCGGTCGCGGCGATTTGTATTATGGCGGCACAACGTACGAGAACAAACATGGCTTGGGTGCGTGGTTATCGAGCGCCGCGGGCCGCTCGGAAAAGTTCACGCTGCCTCGCGTGCAGAAAGTCGAAGAACTTCGTCCGAAGGAAAAGAAATTGCTGGCGGTTCCCGTCACGAAACTCTATGACCGCGGCGTGACGGTCGAATCTGCAAAATTGTTGAATCAAAGAATCGGCGAGGCTTTCATTGCGCTGCATCCATCCGCTGCGGAACAATTCGGCGTCGAGGCGGGCGAGCGCGTGAAGCTGAGTCTCGATGGCGTCAGCGAAGATGTGGTTGTGAAGATTGATGAAACGATCTCGACCGGCGTGGTACTGGTGCCGCGCTCGATGGGATTGCCTATTTCCGCTCCGACCGAGGCCAGCTTGAAAGTCGCCAAAAAAGTTGCGGTGAGGTAATGATGGATCTTGCGCTGTGGATTGAATTTATCATCAAAGGGTTTATCCTGATCTTTGCCGTCCTCACTGGCTTTGCTTATCTGACTTTGTACGAGCGCCGCGCTCTGGCCCGCATACAAACCCGGATTGGCCCGAACCGCGCGGGGCCGCAGGGTTTCTTGCAGCCGATTGCCGACGCGGTCAAGCTGATCTTCAAGGAAGAGTTGACGCCGGCACGCGCAGATAAAGTCCTGTTTGTTCTTGCGCCGATCATGACGGTTGTGCCGGCCATGATCCTCGCGGCGGTCATCCCGCTTGGGACGCAGTTTACGCTGCCGTTTCTGAATCGCCCGATCACACTATATGTTGCTGACATCAATGTTGGCGTGCTTTATCTGACTGCCATCGCCTCGATTGCTGTTTATGGAATTGTTCTGGCGGGTTGGTCATCCAATAACAAATACGCCATGCTTGGCGGAATGCGTTCGTCCGCGCAAATGATCTCGTACGAATTGTCTCTCGGACTTTGTTTTGTCATCGCGATTTTGCTTGGCAATTCGATGAGCCTGCTCGATATTGTCGAAGCGCAAAAGGGCGTTTGGTTTGCAATTATCCAGCCGGTCGGCGCGTTGGTCTTCATGGTCACAACGCTGGCGGAGGTCAACCGCGCGCCGTTCGATATGCCCGAAGCGGAGCAGGAACTTGCAGCGGGTTATCACAGCGAATATTCCGGCATGAAGTTTGCATTGTTCTTCATGGCTGAATACGAAAAGATGATCGTCATCAGCATGATCGCGGCCACGTTGTATTTCGGCGGCTTCCGCGAATTTTGGTTCTTGCAGAACACATGGTTCAGCGTGGATCAGCACTGGTGGCTTGGCCCGATCTACCTTCTGTTGAAGGTTGTCGTGTTGTTGTTCTTCATGATCTGGGTGCGCGCAACCTGGCCGCGCATTCGCTATGACCGGCTGATGGCTTTCGGCTGGAAAGTTTTATTACCGCTGTCACTGGCGTTGGTCTTTATCACCGCGCTCGGAATTTTGCTTGCGAACCAATTCGGCGCGGTCTACATTTGGATGATCCCTGTGCTCTCCATCGTTGCTGGTTTGTTTACAGCCTTACTGGTGAATATGTCACTGAGAAGGAAGGTGGCTCATGCTTAGAGAATTGACGCGCGGTCTCGGCACGACGCTCAAATCCATGTTTGAGCGGCCGGTGACCGTTCAATATCCGGAAGAGAAGCGGCCCGTCCGCCCGCGCTTCCGCGGACGTCACGTGTTGAAACGTTACGATAACGGACTCGAAAAGTGCATTGGATGCGCGTTGTGCGCGGCGGCCTGTCCCGCGGACGCGATCTTCGTCGAAGCCTCGGAGAACACGGATGAGAAACGCTTCTCGCCCGGCGAACGCTACGCGTCCACGTATGAAATCAACATGCTGCGCTGCATCTACTGCGGTTATTGTGAAGATGCCTGCCCGACGGAAGCCATCGTGCTTGGCGATAATTATGAGTTGAGTTTCACAGATCGCCGCGATGCAATTTACGATAAGAACATGTTGCTCGAGCCCGCTCCTGCTGGAATGCAAACCACACCGCAGAAGACTCCATCGGGAGTGTTCACGCGTTCTGTCCCGGACATGAAGGATCCGCAGGATTAATCATGACACCCGATTTGATTGCCTTCTTTGTTCTTGCCCTGATTGCCATTGCCGCCGCATTAGGCATGTTGCTCAGCCGTAACGCGGTGTATTCGGCGCTGTTTCTCGTGCTGAATTTTGGTACGGTGGCGGTCTTTTACATCTTGTTGGATGCACCGTTCATTGCCCTGACTCAAGTCAGCGTGTATGCGGGCGCCATCATGGTTCTATTTCTGTTCGTCATCATGCTTCTGGGAACGGAAACATTGCCCGCATCGAAAGCGCTTCCGTGGCAGAGACCGCTGGCTTTTATTCTGGCTCTGATTTTGGCGGGCGAGGCGGGCTACCTGCTTTTCTTCCGCAATGTGACAAGCGGGACTATTCCTCAGCCGGTTCAGACCTTTGGAGGTCCGCAAGCGTTAGGTCAGGCGTTGTTCAATCAATACCTGCTGCCGTTTGAAATCACATCTGTTTTATTGCTGGTTGCCATGGTAGGCGCCGTTGTATTGACGATCAAGAAGAAAGGAGAGCAGTAGATGGTTCCAGTCAGCTACTACGTTGCGCTCTCTGCAATTTTATTTACCATCGGTGCGCTGGGCGTCTTGATACGCCGCAACCCGCTGATCATTTTCATGTCCATTGAGTTGATGTTGAACGCAGCCAACCTGGCAATGGTCGCCTTCGCGCGCATCTACACTGTGCTCGAGGGCCAGATCTTTGTCTTCTTTGTGATGACGGTTGCGGCGGCGGAAGTGGCAGTTGGCCTCGCCTTGATCGTGGCGATCTTCCGCACGAAGCACAGCATCAACATTGACGAAATGAACAGCCTCAAGGGATAACCATGACGTTCTTTTATCTTGCTCCCTGGATTGTCTTTTTCCCGGTCATTGGTTTGCTGGTCAATATGATTTTCGGCGGCCGGTTCAGCGAAAAGGTGATTGGCACGGTCGCCAGCCTCGCCTCGGGACTCGCGTTTGTTTGTTCGGTCTTGTTGGCTTATTCATTGACGGGACATCCCGAAGCATTCCGCTGGACGATTGGCGAATGGATCCATATCGGGACTCTGCAACTTGATTGGACATTCCGCGTCGACACATTATCCACGACGATGATGCTGGTAGTCTCCGGCGTTGGAACACTGATCCACATCTATGCCATCGGATACATGCACGAGGATGTGCGCTTCAAATCGGACCTCAAGCGGTTCCGCCGTTTCTTTGTTTTCCTCAACCTGTTCATTGCCGCGATGATGATCCTCGTGGGCGGCGACTCGTACCTGATGCTTTTCGTCGGTTGGGAAGGCGTGGGACTCTGTTCCTTCCTGCTGATTGGCTTCTGGTATGAAATGGACACGCTCGCTCGTCCCTCGTGGGCCAATTCCAACGCGGCCAAGAAGGCCATGATTGCCAACCGCATCGGCGACTTCGGCTTTTTGATCGCGTCGTTCTTGATGTTCTGGGCGTTTCACAGCCTGCAATTCGATCAGGTATTCCAACAAGCGCCTGCGATTGCTGCAAGCAATCCCGGTTTGATCACAGCCATCACGCTTTTCCTGCTTCTTGGTGTGACCGGCAAATCGGCGCAGATTCCGCTCTTCGTATGGCTGCCTGATGCGATGGCCGGTCCGACCCCGGTCTCGGCCTTGATCCATGCCGCGACGATGGTGACCGCGGGCGTGTACCTCATTGCACGCTCCGCCGCGTTGTACGTGACGGTTCCCGCCGCGCAATTCATCGTGGCGATGGTCGGCGCATTGACTGCGATCTTTGCAGCGACGATTGCCGTTGGTCAATATGACATCAAAAAAGTTCTGGCGTATTCAACAATCAGCCAGCTTGGCTTTATGGTGGCTGGCGTTGGCATGGGCGCATTCGCGGCGGGAATGTTCCATCTCGTGACACATGCGTTCTTCAAAGCGTTATTGTTCCTTTCGGCGGGTTCGGTCATTCTGGGAATGGAACGCGGACATCATCATTTGGCTCACCACAAAGGTCACGATGAACATGGTGATCCTCATGAGGAAGTTTTCGACCCCAACGACATGCGGAACATGGGCGGACTTCGCAAGACCATGCCTGTTACATTCTGGGTTTATTTGATTGGTGCAGGCTGTGAAAC
>JAJYOO010000251.1 GCA_021796155.1 Chloroflexota bacterium | reverse complement strand
AACACTTTCCCGGAATTCTATTCGCGGGATGGAAATCTAAACGTCAGCGTACGATTGGATTCACCGAAAGATATCGCGGACTTTGCACAGACGCATTGGTCGCTGGGGATGCGGAGCGCGGTGCTTGTGGCAAATCCGGTTCCCGAAACGGATGCCATCCCAAGGTCCGAGATGGAGCCGATCATTTCCAAAGCGTCGAAGGAAGCGCGGGAGAAAAAAATCCACGGCCAGGCATTGACGCCGTTCCTTCTAAGTCGCATCAGCGAATTGACAAATGAAAAATCCATGCGCGCAAACCTGGCATTGCTGTTGAACAACGCTCAACTTGCCGCACAGATTTCAAAGGCGCTGGTCATTAATCAAAAACGAAGAGATATTTGAAGCACCGAATAAAGCTGACGTTAACTCACATCAAAACGTAAAACGCAAGAAGCAAAGGTATTTCATGCTTCTTGCGTTCTTATTTTTGCGTTTTACTTTCTTACATTTCACTTCTTTGCGTTCAATAATTCCTGTACCAGCGAATCGGGCACTTGCACTGCGACCAATTCACCGCGGACAGTGACTTCGCCATTCGCAACAATCCATTCCTCGATCACAACTTTGCGGCCTTTGACTTCCTTGACCTTGCCGCGTATTTCGAGCAACGGACCAAGCGGCGTCGGCTTGAGATAATCCACATGCAGCGATGCAGTCAGGTAACGCAATGCTGGCTCCGAATCCATCGAGCGCGATTCGGCGCGGTAACCGGCAGCCGCCGCTGTTCCCGTTCCGTGACAATCAATCAACGAAGCCAGCAACCCGCCGTACACATAACCGGGGATCGAAATGTGATATGGTTTGGGTTGAAAATGTGCGACGGATTCATCACCATCCCAATAACTTTTGATCTGATAACCTGATTCATTGAGATGCCCGCATCCATAGCAATGAGCCATGTGGTCGGGATAGAAATCCTGGAATGCTTTGTCATTCATGTTATGGAGTTCCTGCCTTTTATGGAGTCTTGGTTGGTATTGGTGTGTTCGTCGGCGCGGACGTTTTGGTCGGGCGCGGCGTTTCGGATGGCGTTGGCGTGCTGGTCAGCGTCGGTGTTGCAGGTGGCGTAGGCGTTGAAATTGGCGTTCGAGTTATTGTCGGCGTCAGCGTTGGAACCGCGGTTGGCGGATTTCCCTGCACAAGAAAACTTCCAACGACCTGCCACGCTTCGCCGACAAAAATCTGCACCTGATATTCTCCAGCTGCCCATTGATCCGGAGATGGATTCCAGTCGGTATAACCAAACCCGCCGGTCCCGCCATCCCATGGTTTTGTTTCGTAATGAACGATCTGGCCATCATGCAACCATAACGCCGTCCACTGCGCGCCGGGCGACATTTTATCATAAGAAAAAACCGCGTACATGTGTCCAACTGGATTTTGAAAAACCGTATTTGGATTCACGGCTTGGAAGTTAGTCATCTGCGTTGAAAAAAGAATCGGCGAAAAAACCACACCAGGATTTGGCGTGACCGAACTGTTAAACAATGCCAAGATCGCGGATGGCAGGTACGGTGTTGGCGTGATCGTTGGGGTATCCGTCACAAGCGGCGTATCGGTAATCGTTGGAGAAAGCGTGATCGTCGGCGAAAGCGTGATCGAGGGGACGATGGTAATTGTCGGGGTCAGCGAAGGTGTTGGGCTGGGTGGAAAATATTCATACGCAATCGGTTCACCATAAAGTGGAAGTGCGATGGCGATAAGGATCATCAAAAGCGAGATACCAATCCACCGCCACGCGCCCGCTTCGCGCTGTTTCCGCAAACGATAAAAAGTCATCTTCCGCGCCGATTGCAACGTTTGGATCGCGCCGCGCATACCGAAGAATGCAAACACAAGCAGCAGAATCACAATCGCAATGACGCCTGAATGAATATCCATGCGAGGGATTATAGCATGGCCCTTTTTGTCATTTTTAGAGTAGTGTAGGTCACGCTTAAAGCATGACCTACACAGATAAGACAGGGTAAAATTGGGACATGGATGAGCTTGTCTTTCTAAAACTTGGCGGGTCACTCATCACAGACAAGACGCAGCCCTACACAGTTCGACGTGACAAATTATCGGAACTTGCGAAGGAAATCAAATCGGCGCTGGCGCGGACCCTTCGACAGGCTCAGGATGGCGCGCCCGAACTGCGCCTCGTTATCGGACACGGCTCCGGCTCCTTCGGGCATTATGCCGTCACCGAGCATTATCCAAATCTTGAAATTCGCGAGAAGAAAGATTGGCTCGGATTCAACGAAGTCTGGTATCGCGCTTCACAACTGAATCGTTACGTGATCGAAGCGCTGCACGACGCGGGTGTGCCCGCAATGGCGATCCAGCCGTCGGCCGCGGTTATTTCGAGAAACGGAGTGGTCGAGCACTGGGATTTGTCACCGCTCAAAGCCGCGCTCAAAGCGGGAATCGCCCCGGTCATTTACGGCGACATGACGTTTGATCTTACCAAAGGCGGAACGGTGCTTTCGACCGAAGTGTTGATGTTTTACCTAGCGCAACAACTTCGCCCGCAGCGGATTTTGCTCGCGGGACTCGAAGCCGCGGTCTGGGCCGATTTTCCGGCACGCCGCCAGCGGGTCGAGAAAGTGACGCCAGCCAATTACGACGCGGTGGCTGGCAAAGTCGGCGGCTCGCACGGCACCGACGTCACCGGCGGGATGAAGTCAAAAGTCGAGGAAATGTTGCGCCTGGTTCAGACAATCCCACAAATGACGGTACAAATTTTCTCCGGCGAAGAATCTGGCAATGTCGAGCGTGCCTTGAACGGAGCGATGCTCGGTACGGTCATTGTGCGTGATTAATTCATGACGGAAAGCTATTGCAAAAATTGTCGAAATTTTTGATAATGGAACCGAACGCATACAAAGGAGCAAATATGGCAACAAAAACAAAAGCGAAGACGAAAGTCAAGAAGGCAGCAGCAAAAAAGCCGGTTGTGAAGAAAGCTGTGAAAAAGGTCGTCGTTAAGAAAGCGACAGGCTTCGTACCGACCAAACTAAAACTGCGCCGTCCTGTTCCGTCGGACATCGAGATCGCGCAGGAAGCCAAGCTCAAGCCGATTATGCAAATTGCGGAAGAGCTCGGCATTCGTCCCGATGAACTCGAATTGTTCGGGCCATATAAAGCGAAGGTCAAACTCGAAATCCTCGAGCGGTTGAAGAATCGTCCAAACGGCAAATACGTTGACGTGACCGCCATCACGCCGACGCCGCTCGGTGAAGGCAAATCCACCACCACGGTTGGCTTGTGTCAGGCGCTCGGCGCACATCTTGGCAAGAAAGTCATGACCTGCATCCGCCAACCATCGCAAGGCCCAACGTTTGGCATCAAAGGCGGCGCGGCCGGTGGCGGATATTCGCAAATCGTTCCGATGGAAGATTTCAACTTGCATCTGACCGGCGACATCCACGCCATCACCGCTGCACACAATTTGGTCGCGGCCGCGATGGATGCGCGCATGTTGCACGAGTCCATGCAGGATGATACGAAGTTATTCGATGCGCTTTGCCCACCCGATAAAAAAGGTAATCGCAGGTTCTCGCCAACGATGCTTCGTCGCTTGAAGAAGCTTGGCATTGATAAAACCAATCCCGAAGATTTAACTCCTGAAGAGCGCAGTCACTTTGCCCGTCTCGATATTGACCCAACGACGATTACATGGCGGCGCGTGATTGACGTCAACGACCGCATGTTGCGCGAGATCGAGGTCGGTCTTGGCCCGGATGAAAAAGGCTTCGAGCATCGTTCCGGCTATGACATTACAGTGGCAAGCGAGATCATGGCCATCCTTGCGCTGACAACGAGTCTCGAAGATATGCGCGATCGGTTTGGCAAGATGGTCGTCGCCACAAACAAACGCGGCGAGGCCGTGACTGTTGAGGACCTCGGCGTGGCTGGTGCGGTGACCGTGCTGATGAAGGATGCCATCAAGCCGAACATGATGCAGACGCTTGAAGGCACGCCCGCTTTCGTCCACGCAGGACCCTTTGCCAATATCGCGCATGGAAACAGTTCGATCCTTGCCGATAAGATCGCGCTCAAGCTGGCCGATTACGTTGTTACCGAATCCGGCTTCGGCGCGGACATCGGCATGGAAAAATTCTTCGACATCAAATGCCGCTACAGCGGGCTCATCCCGCAGGTCGTCGTGATGGTCGCGACTGTTCGCGCGTTGAAGATGCATGGCGGCGGTCCAAAAGTGGTTGCCGGCAAACCACTGGCATCGGAATATACGGACGAGAATCTCGATTTGCTCCGCAAAGGTCTGCCGAACCTTGAACGCCACATTCAGAATGCGATTAAGTATGGAATCAACGTTGTGGTTGCGGTCAATTCATTTGTAACCGATACTCCCGCTGAGGTGGAATTGATTCGCAAGTCCGCCCTAGAATTTGGCGCGATGGACGCGGTGGTCGCGACGCATTGGGCGGACGGCGGTAAAGGCGCAACGAAACTGGCCGAGGCCGTTGTCAAGGCCGCGGAAAAGCCGAGCAAATTCCAATTCCTTTATCCGCGAGAAGAGT
>JAJYOO010000012.1 GCA_021796155.1 Chloroflexota bacterium | reverse complement strand
TTGGAAGGAAATTTCCTGGGAGGAAGCGCTCGGCATCGTCGCCAGCAAATTGATCGAACTTCGCAATTCCGGTAAGGCACATGAAGTGGCATTGATGCATGGCGATTTGCGCGGGCAAATGCGCCAGGTGGTCCAGCGATTCATGCAGGCCTACGGTTCGCCCAATGTGATCTCACGCGAGAGCCTTGGTGAGGACGCGGCGCGCATGGCAATGTGGCTCTCGCAGGGCGTGAACGTTTTGCCGGTCTATGACATTGCCAACGCCAATTATGTGATCGCTTTTGGCGGGAACCTGCTCGAAGCCAGCCGCAACGTGATCAGTTCTGTGGGCGCGACAGCCTTTATGCACCGGGGCCGCCCGGAACGCGGGAAACTGGTCGCGGTCCATCCGCGCCTTTCAACGACGGGTATCAAGGCGGATGAATGGATTCCCATCCGTCCTGGCACATACAGCGCGTTGGCATTATGCATGGCGAACGTCATCATCAACAGCAAAATGTACGATGAAAATTATGTGGGCGACTTTACCTTCGGCTTTGATGATTTCAAAGATGCGGACGGCGTTTCGCATCAAGGCTTTAAATCGCTGGTGCTTGAGTCGTACACGCTCGAACGCATCTCGCAGATCACCGGCATTGCCACCGATGTCATCGCCCGCCTGGCTGGAGAGTTCGCCTCTAACCGCCCTGCCATCGCAGTGATGCCCACGGAAGTGGGAGAGCTTTCCAGTGGTAACGCGCTTTATACCGCGCTGGCAATTCACGCGCTCAACGCGCTGGTCGGTTCGATTGACGCCAAGGGCGGCGTGCTAGTTCAACGTTTCCCCGATTTGAAGGATTGGTCCCATTATTCACCCGACTCAATTTCATCGGCGGGCGAATCCAAAGAACGGCTGGACGGTGCGGGAACCCAATTCCCGCTGGCGCTGTCGGCGTATCAGAATGTCCCGGAGCGCATCCTGGCGAATAAGCCTTATCCAGTGGAAATGTTGATGTTGTTGAACGCCAACCCGGTGTATGACATTCCAAACAATGGGCATTGCGTTGAAGCGCTGCTGAAAGTTCCGTTCGTGGTCAGCTTTGCTTCCACGTTGGATGAAAGCGCGGCGCACGCCGATTTGATTCTGCCTGCCAGCACATTCCTCGAAGTCTGGGGCGATGATTATTTGGAAGGCACAGGTTACGCCGGCATCTCGCTGCGCCGCCCGGTTGTCGAAGCGGTGCATGACACGCGCAATCCAGGCGATGTGCTTCTCGACCTTGCACACCGCGTGGGCGGGACATTGTCCGATGCTTTTCCGTGGAAAAATTACCAAGAACTAATTACTGATCGCCTTTCCACGCTCGATTGGGAAAAACTTGAAGCCAACGGCAATTGGTCGCAGTTGGTTTACTTCAATGCCGCGCCCGGCAGTCAGGCATGGAATGAGCAGGTGATTGGACGCGACCGTTTGAATGCGCCGAAAGACGGACGTTTCGATTTCTTTTCCCGTGAGTTGTTTGCCCTGCTCGGTTCGGACTCCGACCAAGCTTGCTTGCCACACTTCGAGATTCCCTCTACCCTGACAGACAGCACCGCTGGCGCGCTCGAATATCCATTCCTGCTGATAACACAGCTGCTCTTCCCTCAATCGCAGGAATGGCAGGGCATCATTCCAACGCTGGAGGAATGCTACGGCTTGCAGGGAG
The DNA here is from genome assembly GCA_021796155.1 of Chloroflexota bacterium. The sequence goes on along the minus strand of JAJYOO010000012.1, from coordinate 16,664 downwards.
ATGTCAAATGGGACAGCTGGGTGGAGGTCGGACAAAGAGCCGCGGCCACGCTTGGTTTGCAAAACGGAGACCGGGTCTGGATTGAATCGCCGATGAATCGCGCCCAGGCTGTAGTACGCGTCCAAGCCGGTCTATGGCCCGACGCGGTCTTCCTGCCGCCTGGCCAGGGACATCGCACGCTCGTTCGCTGGGGACGCGGCTCGCCGGACAATTTGGTTGTAGGCGCGAATCCCAATGTCCTGATCAAAGTCAGCAGCGAACCATTGAGTGGACTGGCTGTTTCCGGACCCACGCGAGTCCGCCTTTACCGGGTTTGACCGGCACTTTATTTCTGGAGGTAAGAACATGCCCCGTTGGGGAATGGTGATTGATCTGGATAAATGTGTGGCCTGTCAGAGTTGCACTGCCGCTTGCCGGATGGAAAACAACACGCCCATTGCAGGAAAGAACCAATCGGATATGGGGCGTACCATCCTGTGGAATGAAGTGCTGCCTTTTACGGATGGAGAATATCCGAATGTCACCGAGACATTGATTCCTCGCCCTTGTATGCACTGCGACGATCCGCCTTGCGTAAAGGTGTGTCCTGTTCAGGCGACGTATCAAACCGAGGAGGGCGTGGTGCTGATCAACTATGAGCGCTGCATCGGCTGCCGGTTCTGTACGGTGGCTTGCCCCTATCAGGTGCGTTACTTCAATTGGTTCGCGCCCGAATGGCCCGAGGAACTCAAAGCGCATCTCAATCCTGATCTCGAAGTTGCGCCGCGTCCGAAAGGCGTGGTCGAGAAATGCACTTTTTGCGTCCAGCGTTTGCGTAAGGCGCGCGAGCAAGCGCTGGCGGAGAGCCGCCCATTCACTGCCACCGATTATGTCCCGGCTTGTGTCGAAACCTGCCCGGCTCATGCGCGTTACTTCGGCGACCTCGACGATCCGAGCAGCCTTGTCTCGCAATTGGCAGCCAGCCCGCGCGCATTCCGGCTTCAGGAAGAATTAGGTACAAAACCAAAGGTCTACTATTTGAAAGAAGGATGACGCTCCAGAGATTGCTCCAACTGCCGCTTAGAGCAACTTAGTGAAGGAACACATTAGATGACTTCAATTCCGAATCGTGAATCCGAGCTTGAACGGACTATCCTCGCACCGCTACGTCAAACTTCCAGTCAATTTTATGTTGTGCTGACTGGTTTGAGTCTTGTTGTGCTAGCGGGCATAGTGGCTCTGGCCAATCAATGGTGGATAGGATTGGGAGTCACGGGTCTCAGCCGCCCGGTTTATTGGGGCGTTTACATCACGAACTTCGTGTTCTTCATTGGCATCAGTCACGCTGGGACTTTGATCTCCGCCATCCTGCGTGTCACGCAAGCCGAGTGGCGGCGGCCCATCACGCGCATCGCTGAAGCCATCACATTCTTCGCGTTGATCCTCGGCATGTTGCAAGTCTGGATTGATATGGGACGGCCTGAACGGATTCTTTTTCCCTTTATCTTTGGACGCTTCCAATCTCCTTTCTTATGGGATTTCACTTGCGTCGGCGTTTACTTCATGAGCAGTATGCTCTATCTGTATCTGCCGCTGGTGCCGGATCTGGCGCGTCTGCGTGAGCGAATGACCGATGCGCCTCGCTGGCGGCGTTGGTTCTACACGATGATGTCGTTTGGCTGGCATGGAAATGCTGAACAGCACCGGCGGCTGGAGATCGCGATCGGCATTATGGCGATTGTCATCATCCCTGTGGCGGTTTCCGTGCATACGGTCGTGTCGTGGATCTTCGGGATGACCATGCAGCCAATGTGGCATTCCACGATCCTCGGTCCTTACTTCGTAGTCGGCGCGATCTTTTCTGGCATTGCCATGCTTTTTCTCTTCATGACAATCCTGCGCCGCGCCTGGCATCTTGAACAGTGGATCGGCGAAAAACAATATGACTATCTCGGCATCCTGCTGTTGGTGATGAGCGCCTTCTGGGGTTACTTTACGCTGGCTGAATTCTTGACCACCGGCTATAGCTCAGTCACCAATGAGGTCGCGGTGTTTCATGCCAAATTACTGGGCGAATATGCTCCCGAATTCTGGACGATGGTTGCCGCCAATTTGGTGATTCCGTTCGCCATCCTGTCTCGCCGCAAAGGACGCCGTCCGCTTGGTGCGTTTATCGCTTCGTTTTCGGTCGTGGTCGGCATGTGGATCGAACGCTTCCTGATCGTCGCGCCCAGCCTCACGCGTCCCTCGCTTGGATTCATGCCGGCAGTTTACATTCCATCCATCACGGAAGTTGCGATCACTGCCGGGTCGCTGGCGCTGTTCGCTTTGCTCTTCCTCCTCTTCTTCAAACTTTTCCCAGCCATCTCGGTTTGGGAAGTCGAAGAAGGGGAAGTGGTTGAAGCCGTGCGGCATAAGGCGCGCGAACTGATGCAGCGCGAAGGCGCGCAGCCGGAACTAAGGAGTTGAGCATGGCATACTGGTTTTTCAATACTCCCGGCATCGGTTCCATCGTTGTATTTGTAGTTGCCATTTCTGTCTTTATCGCGTACCTAAGGATGCTTTGTTGGATTCAAACAACGCCGCCCGATCCCAAACCTAAAGATGAGACCTCCAGCTCGGATGTGAATAAATGATGCGGCGAATCCTGTTTCCTGCTTTGGTCTTTCTCGCGGTTTTGATATTTGCCGTTTCTTCGGCATCCGCTTCTTCCTCAGATGTTAGCCCGGCTCTGTTACCCGCGCCGACTCTCGTCCCTGGAAATTATTGCATCTCCTGCCATACGGCGGATGATCCGCGCCTCGCCGCGGTCACCGAGTGGAAAGGCGGCATCGCGCGCGAAGTCAATAGTCCCTGCCCCGCGGCGACCGCCATCCATGAGCAACTTTATTACACCGAGCGGATGTCTTTGATGATTGACCGCGCGGAGAAATCAACGGGCGCTCTTTCTGTAAAAGACCAGACCAAGCTGGAGAATTACATTCAGCTTTACAGTCGTGAACTGGATGAACCGGTGACAAGCTTGGATGCGTTCACTTCCGAGTCCCAAACCGCACGCTATCGTCTCAACAAAATTTATACGCTCCTGAATCAAATGGCTGAGAACACCAAACAGCGCGCGATCCTGTTTTACGCGTGTCTGGTGACACTGATCGCGCTTGGGTCGCTGGCATGGGGACTTAACAACACGCGCGCTATTCGTGCAGGAAAGTTGAGTAAATCCTGGGCTGTCTTCTGGCGCGTCGCGTTTGTGTTGGCTGTCATAGGATTTTTCGCTTTGCCTATCTTCCGCGCGCCCGCGGCTGAAGTGACGATGACCACACCGGAACAACAGCAAGTACAAACTGTTTTGGATACCGCTAACCGGGAATCAACGACCGCGGATAACGCTCAAGCGCGCGCTTGGATGCTGGCGCGTCTCGGTGCGGCTTGGAATAAAGCTGATCCGGCTCAAGCACAGACTGTTCTGAACGAGGCGCTGAGTTCCGCTCAACAAGCACAAGCAAATGATGATGCCTTGTGGGGACAATCTCTGGCTGTTCAGGAAGTCGCAGTGGGCGTTTCGATTGACATGGAAAAAGCGGATCTCATTGCGACCGACCTCAACGCCGCACGCGCCCGCGCTTGGAGTGTGCCCTTGATCGCTGTTGAATGGAACACCATTGAGCCTGCTCAAGCGATTGAACTCTTGCAATCTGAACAAACTTCTCTTTCATCTCAAACTGGAATATATCGTGATCTCCAATTGCGCGGCGTGGCGCTGGCTTGGATTAAGGTTGAATCCGGGCAAGCCATGCCAACTGCCGAAGCAATTCAGGATCCATTCATACGTTCATGGACATTACGGGAAATTGGAACACTCACTAATAACCAATCTGCATTTGAACGTGCCGCGGAAGCGGCTCGTCAAGTAGCGGATCCAGTTCAACGCGCGCGGGCTTTGGAGGAAGTCGGAGCAGTATCTGACGACAAGAGTCTTTTTGGTGAAGCATTATCTGCCTTGGATGGTGTTACTGGTGCACCGTTGGCTTATGCTTTGAGCGATTTGGCTATCGTATCGGGAAATGCATCACTGGTCGAACGTATTGACCCCGCTTATCCCGATGCTCGCACCGCCGCGCTGTTGTATTTGGGAAAATATCAAGCTGCCTGGGATGCCTCCGCTGCCATCGTGGATCCTTACGAGCAGGCGCGTGCTCGAACCGCAATTGCTGGCGCGTGGGGAAACACGGATGCTGCGATGCAGATCGAAGTCCTGTTGTATCGCGATCTCGCTTTGCGCGATGTGATCCGCAAAACGGGCAATGCAACGCTAGCGAATTCAATTCAATCTCCTTATTACAAGGTACAGGCATTGACTTCACTTGACAAGTATCAAGTAGCAGTGCAGGCAGCTGATCAGTTGGGCGATTCTTATCCGTTGATTGAATTGGTCGCAAAGTTGGCTAAGAATGATCCGCAGACCGCGACTGCACTCGTTGATAAGATGACGCGCGAGACGGATAAAGCATCCGCTTTGCGCGTCATTGCCACAGCTTCTGGAAGTCAAACAGTTTTCGAGCAGGCGCAGGGAATGGCGTTGGCGGTGCGCATTTCGGGAGATTCTCTTTCGCCATCCGAGGCTTCGCTCGAGCTGGCAAACTTATTTTGGCAGATCAACCCGGTTGACGCGCAGTCCGCTCTCCGTCAGGCTTATGAGACGGCAGAGATTATTCCGATAAAGTGATATGGAGGCACTATTGAATCCAAATCAAGAATATGCTGGCAAATACGTTTTGGTGGTGGCGACATTTGGTTCCAGCAATCCTGAGCGATGTCCGGCGCCGTTTATGTTCGCTGGGGAGGCGGTCAAAGCTGGTGCGGAAGCAGCTATCTGTTTTGTCTTGCAAGCACCACAACTTCTTAAGCGAGGCATTGCAGAGAATTTGCACGCCAAGCAGGGCGGACGGACGATCAGGGAATTCATAGACGAGGCCCTGGCATTGGGCATCAAGTTCTATGTTTGTGATGCTGCTCTGCAACTTTGTAACATGACCCCCGAAGACCTGATTGACGAAGTCGAGGAACTGGTCGGTCCGAGTTTTGTGGTCAAACAAGGTTTGAAATCTGATCTGGTACTTTCATTCTAGGCCGATAAAATTTGGAGATCATATGTTCATCATCACCATAGACCTTGAAAAGTGTGAGGGGTGCGGCGACTGCATTGAGAATTGCCCGATACAGGCCTTTGTTCTTGTTGAGGAAGATGGCAAGAAGCACGCCGTGTACAACGGTGCGCCGGACGATTGCATTGGCTGCATGTCCTGTGAAACATGCGAAGACAATGCAGTAACGGTCACTGAAGTCTGATGATGGCATCGGAGTCTGAAGTGTTGAAGGACTTCTAAATTTTGAACTCTGTGGTTTCGAAATGGCCCAAGAAGTTGATCGCCTGCCTCGCTTAGTGATTGCTGCACCACAGGGACGAAGTGGAAAGACAACTGTCAGCCTCGGGCTATGCGCGGCTTTTCGTGAGCGTGGTCTCACTGTCCAACCTTTTAAGAAAGGACCCGATTATATTGATCCATCCTGGTTGAGCGAAGCGGCCCGCCGCGCCTGCCGTTCGCTCGATCCTTTTTTCTATGAACAACGCGAGTCACTCTTGAATGCTTTTGTGCGTGCGGCTCAGGATGCAAATCTGAGTTTGGTGGAGGGTAATCATGGTCTCTTCGATTCATTCGATGAGACTGGTGTTGGCAGCACCGCGGCAGTTGCCCGCGCTTTGGACGCGCCCATTCTGTTGGTGGTCAATGCCACGCGCATTGGTCGGAGCGTCGCGGCGATTGTACATGGCTGCCAGACCTTTGAGTCCGATACGAACATCGCGTGCGTGATACTGAACAACGTCGCGCAAGATCGTCATGAGACTCGTATGCGCCAAGCCGTAGAGAGTCATTGTGGAATTCCAGTGATCGGTGCGATCCCGCGCGATGAAAAGCTGACCATTCCTGACCGTCATTTGGGACTCGTTCCACGCGCGGAAGGAGAGACGCTTCTTTCCGCCATCGCAGGTTGTCAACAAGCCGTTGAAAAGTATCTCAACCTCGACGCGGTTCTCCGCCTTGCTCAATCTGCTCAGCCGCTTTCAATGACGATTGACAAACCCCTTTCGTATCTTTCCGCTGCGAGTGATCGTCTGCGTATCGGCGTCTTGCGCGACCAAGCATTTACTTTCTATTATCCTGAAAATTTAGAAACTCTTGAAGACGCAGGCGCTGAATTAGTCTTCATCAATTCGTTTCGTGATTCTACTTTGCCCAATTTAGATGCGTTATATATCGGCGGCGGCTTCCCTGAAATCTTTATGGACGAACTATCCGCCAATGTAAGTTTGCGCGAGTCTGTTCGCTGCGCCATCGAAGCTGGACTGCCTGTTTATGCGGAATGCGGCGGCATGATGTATCTTTCGCGTCGCATTGTGTGGGGTGAAAGATCTGCAGAGATGGTCGGCGTGCTTCCATGTGAAATCGAAATGACCGAACGCCCTCAAGGACATGGTTATGTGATCGCGCAAGTGGATCAGGATAATCCATTCTTTAAAAAAGGCATTGCATTGCGCGGCCATGAATTCCACAATTCACGCATCATCACCGATGAGCAATCTCTAAACACAGCGTATAAACTCTCGCGCGGCAACGGACTCGGCAATGGGTGTGACGGGATCGTGATCCATAATGTTCTTGCTTCGTACACACATCTTCACGTTGGCGGTGCGGCGGATTGGGCAGAAAGTCTCGTGAACCGCGCGCGACTTTATCGAGCATCGCATCAGTATATGGGAGTTCGGGCGTGAGCGATCGAGCAACGGATATGAAGCCGAACGCCATTCCGATTCTAGTGATTGGTATTAATCACAAGTTCGCACCTGTGGAAGTGCGCGAGCGGCTGGCTTTTGGCCCCGAACGGCTTCCATCTGCCTTGCGCGAATTGCTGAGCGATGATTCCGAGAAACGATTCATCGAGGAGGCAGTTCTGCTTTCAACCTGTAATCGCACGGAGATTTATATTCACTTCAACGATTTCGCTGCTGCAGAATCTCGATTGCAAAGATTTTTCGCTGAACATGCTGGATTGTCCATGGAGCAACTGTGTGACATGGAATACATTATGCGAGGCGTGGAGGCGGCTCATCACTTGATGCAGGTCGCGGCGGGGCTAGATTCGTTGATCCTCGGCGAAAGTGAAGTCCTGGGTCAAGTGCGTTTGGCTTCTGAAATGGCGCAGTCCGCGGGGACAAACGGTCCAATTTTATCGGCGCTTTTCCGTTATGCAATTCAAGCGGGAAAACATGTCCACACGAAAACTTCGATTGGGTTGGGAAATATTTCAGTTGCCAGTGTGGTCGTTGAATTGGCAGAGCAGGTTTTCGGCCCGTTGAAAGATCGAACAGCTTTATTGATCGGCGCAGGAAAGATCAGTTCGATCACAGCGAAAGCTCTGGTCAAGGCAGGGCTGCGCTGCGTCATGATTGCTAATCGTACATACGAACGGGCACAAAAATTGGCGAAGAGCTTGAACGGAATTGCCGTACATTTCGATTCGTTGGACGAAACGCTGACGCGGGCTGATATCGTGATCTGTTCGACTGGTGCGCCGCACGTGATCCTTCATGCAGATACCGTTTCGAAGGCACAGCAAGCACGAAATGACCGTCCGCTCTTGATCGCGGATCTGGCAATGCCGCGCGATGTTGATCGGCAGGTCGTTTCGATTCCAGGCGTTCGCCTGACGAACATAGATGATTTGGGAGACATTGCAAAGACTTGCCATCCGCTGACGGCTTCGGTTTATCAGGCAGCCGAGAAGATCGTACGCCAGGAATTGGAAGATTTCTGCGATTGGTTGGCTGCGCGCCGATGCGCTCCGCTCATCGAGGCTTTGCATCAGAAAGCGGAATCTATTTATCAAACTGAAGTGGCGGAGACATTGCGAAGATTAGGTCCATTGACGCTGCATCAACAGCTTTTGGTACAAGCTTTGGGGAAATCAATCGCTGGCAAGTTGCTCCACGAGCCGACAACGTATCTGCGTGAATTGCCGAGCGAGCAGGATATTTCCACCTACATTGAAGTCGTTCAGCGTTTATATGGCATTCAATAAAGTCTCCACTGTGGAGCATTGATCAACATAGATAAGATAAGAGGGTTCTCCCGTTTTTATGATAGCGTCATGCGCGAAGGATTTAGAAAATCCGTGCGAATTCGCAAAATCCGTGGCTGAGGTTTTGAGGCTTCGCGTTAAAAACTAGAACTGATAAGAGAAACGCTCTATCTTTTGTTTTATCCCCAGATTCGATTGCCGTTTATCAAGGTGTAAGTCGATTCGTGATTTCATGATTAGGTTGATTCTGTTCATTGGGATGACAGGCGGTGCAAAGTGCCAATTCGGGTTTATTTTGTTTCTGCGCTTCTTGTATGTGGCACTCAAGACAGTTGCCATGCATTGCATCCATGTAGGACGGCGCGAACGAATTGAAAGCGGCTTGTCCCGTCTGAGCAGTCATCATCTCGTGACAATCTTGGCAAATCTCGTCTGACAGCGCAACATGTTCCGCGGAATGGCATTGCGCGCAGCTTGCATTCCCGCCCAAAGCTGTCTCATGTATCGTGTGATTGAAAATTGATCGAGGCTGGTAGTAGTCCGCGTGGCATACCGAACAGGCTGTTGCTTGACCCAATTGATCTAGATGATGGCAAGTCTGGCAGGCGGACTCTTCACTGCCCAGTTCCTTCGTCAAGAGTTCCTGATGATCCTTATGTGTAAAGCTGACAGCATAGTTGGCCTTGTTGCCATTGATGATCAACACATCCCAACCTTTGGCTGGTGTTACAGGAGTCGCTGCCTGGTCATTGCAGCTGGCGGGCGAAGAAATCAGAGAAGGCGGCAATATTTCCAAATCTGTTGTCGGGATCGCTGGATTGGCTGATTTGCTGTTACAGTTTGCTGGTGAATGAAACATCAAAGGCAATGCCAGTGCGATCACAAAAACCGCCAATCCGCTGCGGCGGGCAAAGATGGCTCTGCCAGATGTGTCTTGCGCCGCAAAGAGTGTCGAGGCGTTGATGCTTGGCGTATCTGCCTGTGCAGGAATCTCCGCTTCCAGCAACGCCAGGTTCTCCGCGAAGAAAAAATAAACGAGGATGGCGGCAGCCGGGATCATCAGCGCAATGATCGTTTCGTTCAGGGACGGGAAATAATTCATGCCCGGCGTCTGGTACATGGTGAACATGCTCAACGACATGCGCTGACTGGCAATCCCTGCAATGATTAATATGGCACAGGTCAATAAGCCTTCCCGGCTCTCACGTACTTTTCGGATGGCAAGCAGAATCAGTGGGAGCAGTCCGCCAATCACAACCTCTGCCAAGAACAGAATACTTTGCAAGGATCCGTTTAACGCGCCGGGCAATACGCCGCGCAGAAACAGGTCGCTGAGGCGCAATATCAAATAAAGTCCCAATGGCAGAGGAACCCATTTGCCAAGTTGAGTCAGCAGATCAAAGTGCATCCCGCGTTTGAACCAGCGTTCCATGATGAAGCCTTCGAGGACGAGCGCCATCATCCCGGCAGAGATGGCACTGGTGAAGAATAAATATGGAAGCCATGGGCTGTACCATAACGGATCGACGCGGTGGCGCATGATCAGGAACAACGATCCCAGCGAAGATTGATGCAAGGTAGAAAGCACAATGCCGATGATCACCAGCGGCAAGGTGAATTGATGCAGCCAATGTGATATCTTTTGAAAGATAGGACGCCGGAACCAGCGATGCTCCAGAATAGTCGGAGCGAACTCGAGATTCAGCACGGAGAAATATAACATCACACACCAGGCGATCTCGAACATGACCGAGCGGTCCTGCCAATGGATGATCGGCATGTAAACATGCCACGGCAAGCCCAGGTCGAAGATGAGCGAAATGATAAATGAACCATAGCCAAGCAAGGCGATCAGGATCGCACGTCTCAAGAGGGGGCGAAGGCTTTCGATGTGAAAAATATAGACCATAGCGGCGAATGTAAAGCCGCCTCCGGCCAATGCCACGAAACACAACTTGAAGGCGATCCAGAGTCCCCACGCAGTGGCATCCGTTAATCCAGTAGCCGCTCCTAGTCCGGCCGCGAAGCGGATGATTACTGCAACGACGCCAGCAAAAACAATCGCCCAGAGTCCGTCTTTGATCCAAGTGCGAAGCGAGTTGTTCACTAACCCTCCTTGGGCGGTTGATTTGCCTGCTTGTCTTTGGCTGCCTGCGCTTGCATACGCCGTCCAATAATCCAGAAGAATCCGGTCATCAATCCAGCAGTCACCAGAGTCACCGCGGGGACTTTGCTCAACCAAGCCCAAGTCAGGTCTGGGTACGGCTCTTCCGTGAGTGCGCCGTTGAAGTTCAGGAAATCCAGCGACACGTTGGAGATGTACATTAGGGCTGATCCACCGAGTTCGTATTCGCCGAATACTTTTGGCAGATAGGTTCCCGGCAATTGCATCAAACGCTCGTGAGCGAGATCGAGCAGGTCACTGCGTTCGCCGAACGTGAGCGCGTGCTCCGGGCAAGCCTCGACGCAAGCTGGTTCCTTTCCCTCAGCCAGCCGTTCATGGCATAAAAAGCATTTGTCCACGACCGGCGTTGGCGAATCCCATTCATAGCGGGGAATGCCATACGGACAGGCCATGAGGCAATAGCGACAACCCATGCACTTGTTTTTATCGTAAAGCACAATACCTTCCGGCGATTTGTGCATTGCACCCACCGGGCAAACCGAGACGCAAGCCGCGTCCAAACAGTGGCGACAGGACTTGCGCACGTGGCCACCTTGTGGCGCGTCCACGATGGACAGCCAGCGTTGCGCGGAGAGGCCGTCTGATTTTTCCTGCGGGAGGTGATGTTCCGCGCCCAAGTGATTGGCTGTCACGCAGGCGTCCACGCATTTGTTGCAGCCGATACAGAGGGTGACGTCAACCAGAAGGCCGACCCGTTTCATATCTTCCTTCCTTGTGCGCCATAGATGGCTTCCACAGTCTTGCTTCCTGCTTGTGGGACAAAGTGCCAGGCAACCTCGGACCCGAATCGGACAAGTGGAAAGAGCACGCAATGAGCAATCTTCGTGAAAGGAGTGACCAACAACAATGCGATTCCATTGAGAACGTGGAATAACATCAGCCCGTCGTAGGGGATTGGGTTCCAATCGCGGCCCGCCAGATATCCCGAAACAAATATATCCAAGAGCAGGATGAGCAATAGATAATCGGACACTTTGCTCAAATGTCGCAAGGTGATTACATAGATTCTCGAAAGTAATAGAACACTAATGCCGATTATGCCGATCAGGGTCAAAACATCCAGGATGGGTTTGGAGATCGCCCACCAAGCGAAGCCGATATTGGCTTGCAATATATCGAGGTGATTGCGAAGGAACAAGCTCACCAGCAGGATACTAATATGTGACGCGAAAGATGCATAACTGGATGCGGGCTTGGCTCGATGCAGTCGGTTGATTGGGATGAACCACGACAATGTCTGGCGAAGTATCTGGCGGTATGGTATGCGGCGATCTCCCGCGCGCCGAACGGCGGCGAGGATGTCCCAGATGGTCAAGCCGATCAAGCGCAGCAACCCGAGCGCGAAAACGATCAGGGTAAAAAAGAAAACAGGACCTCTTGAAAGAATCAACCAGGTTGGCATATTTGAAGGTGACTCCTAATCGAGTTTATCGAACTCATCATTCAGAAAGCCTTCAATAAAAAAAGAACTGCTGTAACCATAATTGCTAAAGTTCAATTGCGCGCAGAACCAAATCATGCACGCCGACGATTTGAACCGGAAGCTTGTAGTAATCCATCAGTTCGCGCAGCTGTTTCTTGCAGTTCGCGCACGGGCTGGCGACGATTTGCGCGCCCGTCGCTCGGATCTGATCAGCCTTGGCTTTGCCAGAAAATCTCATGCGGAAGTCGTGCAGTTCGTCCAGCGATACCAGTCCGCCTCCGCCGCCACAGCAATAATTTTCCTTGCCATGCGGATTCATTTCAACAAAGTTTTCGGCGAAGCTTCGCAAAAGGGAACGAGGCTGATTCAGAATCCAGCCTGAGCGGGCGATATTACAAGGATCATGGTATGTGACGCGTTCTGTGACCGCGTCTTTCCGTAATCGTATCTTTCCCTCTTTTGTCGCCTGCGAGGTAAGTTCCAGAATGCTGACAACAGGCAATGCTCTTCCGTTGGCAAACGCAGGAACGAATTGACGCGCCGTTCGCGCGGCATGGCCGCATTCTCCAATCAGGATTTTCTTGGCTTGGAGACGATGCGCCTCTTCCACCAACTTCTGAATGATACGTTCGAGGATCCAATCATCGTAGAACAAACCATAGTTGATGCCATCGTAATACTTTGAGCCGATCGTCCATGAAATGCCGGCGGCTTGCAACGCGGCGGCATTGCCCATGAGCGTATCCGCCTCCATCAGGTAATCGCTGACCGCCGGGAAGAAGATGTATTCCGCTCCCGCTTGATCCACAGGGAAAGTCACTTTCTTCCCCGTCATCTCGAGTAATTCATCCTGCATGAATTCCAGATTGTCCAGCAGAGCCGGTAGTGGGATGGCAGATGTGTTGGCGGTCGCGCCCTCCAATTGTTCGCGAACCGAAACGGCTAGACCTTTGGGTGTAATGCCCGCTTCGCTTAAGATGTAACGGCCGAGATGAGTCATCAAGCCATGGTCAATGCCCATTGGACATTCCAAAGTGCATCTGCGGCAGGCGTTGCAGCGATAAAAGGATTCGATCATTTCGTCAATTCTTTCATCGCTCAAGGAATTGTGATGCAAAGCGCGGCTGTTGAATTGACTGCCCTTTGAAAAATATTGCCTGTATATGTCAAGAAGCAGTTGAGTCCGGTGGCTGGGGATGTCCCTCACATCGTTGGAGACTTGATAGACCTGACAACTCGCCGCGCAGCGCCCGCATTTGGCACAGGTCTTTGAGAAGAGTTCAACAACGAAGCGATAATTGCTATGCTGAAGGACGGCAGCAAAGGCGGTCAGGAACCTTTCTGCGCGATGATCGTCCGCGCCTGCACTTTCGATGTGATATGAAAACTTGCGCTGTGTTGTTTTGGAATTTTGCATAGGAAGGACGTCTGCCATGTGGATCACCTGTGCCAAGTTTCGGGGATAGCAGGATGACGATCGCCGCAATACAAAACCGGATTGACTGTTTTGATTGCAATCAATCCGGTTTCATTATAGAAAGTTTAAAAACGCTCTTGTCTAAGACATGCTTTAAGTGGCCTAAGAAAAATCTTAGGCGAGCTGATCTATAATGAGGCGCACAACAAAAATTCTCATGAGGAATTTACTCAAAAACCCTGTTCAGGGAAACTCATTCCGTAATTTCGGGCCCCACCAAATGCTTTTGGGTGGCAACGCGAATCAATTCGACCATGTTTTGCACGCCGACTTTCGTCATTACATTGGTACGGTGCACGGAAACCGTTTTGGGGCTGATGCCAAGCTCTCGGGCAATATCCTTATTGCTCTTTCCCTCCACAGTCAACCTCAATACCTGCTGTTCCCGTTCGGTCAAATGTTGGTCCTTGCCTCGCTGTGATTGCCCGCCTTGGGAATAATCTTGCAATACTTCCTTAGTGAGATTACTCGCTAGGAACGCACCCTGCTCATAGACTTGCCTGAGGGCATTGAGCATTTCGCGTCTCCCAGAGCGCTTCAAGACATATCCTGCAGCGCCGGCGTGTAAGGCTGATGCAATGTATTCACGATCCTCATGCTGAGTTAGGATCAACACCTTTACTCGCGGAAAATGTTCCTTGATGTAACGTGTGGCTTGCAGCCCGTTCATGTTGGGCATGGAAAGATCCATGAGGACAATATCGGGCAGCGAAGCTTTTACGCTTTCAATGACTTTCGATCCGTCATCAGCTTCGCCCACAATGATGATGTCGTCCTGACTCTCCAAAATGGATCTGATCCCATCTCGTAAGATGGCGTGATCGTCAGCTACCACGACTCTGATCATAAGCGAAGCTCCTTTCTTGGACTGGAACCCGAACATGGATTTGCGTCCCGCTCCCGGGAGCAGTATGAATATCCATAATGCCGCCCAGTAATTCGATCCGTTCTTGCATACCGATAATACCCAACCCGCGCATATCATCCGTTAGAGACGCGCTTTTGCCATCTATCTCCTCCAATGTTTCCATGCCTAATTCAGCTAGGTCGAATCCAATGCCGTCATCTGAAATGTCTACGGTTGCCGTATTCTTCTGTAATTCCAATTTGATCTCGACGTTTCGAGCTGCCGCGTGACGAGCAATATTATTAATTGCTTCCTGCACGACCCGATATAGAGCCGTCTCGATTTCGGGAGACAGGCGTTTGAAGTCTGCTTCGCTGTCCAACGGGTTTGCTTCTGATCTGGCATCTACGCTCACGCGAACGCTGTGCGACTGAAGGTGAGTTTCAGCAAGCCAGCGTAAAGCCGGAATCAATCCCAACTGGTCGAGCATTGAAGGGCGTAGATCGAATATCAGGCCGTGGATATTCTCCAACGCGCGCTGGGTCAAATCGCAAATGCTTTGCAATCTTTGCCTGTTTTCAGGATGCTCATCCAGTTCCAGCCCTCCTTCCGCCTCGTAGAGCAAAGCCGTGAGCGATTGGCTGATCTCATCGTGTAACTCACGTGCGATGCGTTTGCGTTCATCTTCCTGAGCAGCCAGGGTTCTTTTGAATAACCTACCGCGAACTCGTTCCTTGCGCTGTACCTCGGCGTACAGACGTGCATTCTCGACCGCGACGGCTATTTGGCCGCCGATCGCGGCCAGCAGGTTCTGTTCCTCTTCACCAAACTGCATGTTGCTGCGGGTACCTACACACATGCTGCCCAGCGTCCATCCCCGGGTCATTAGCGGTACGTGCATCAGAGCGGTGACATGCTCTCGTTGTAAGGACAAAGCTCCGCGTCCGCGATAGGGAGAGAGGTCCGGCACAATCACCACTTTAGCGATTTCCATCACTCCACCGCAGGAACTATCTAATAAACCCACTTGATGAGCCAATCGCGCGGCATTTTCAGAGAGACCTCGATAAGCCACAAGTTCTAGTTGATTTTTCGCTGCATCTGGCAGGAAAATCGCCACCAGATCAATGCCGGCGAGCTGGGATACCTCATCCAAGGCGCGGTTCAGGATATCTTCCAAGTTGAGCGATTGGTTGACTGTTAAAGATACAGCGTTTACGATGGACAATTGCTGGGTGCGGGCTTGGACACGATTATCCAACTCCTGATTCCAGGTATGGATTTCCTCCATGGACTGTTTCAACCGTCTGCACATCGTAATGAAGCTATTGGACAGAATGCCGATTTCATCGCGTCGCGCATTTTTCTTTGTTAGGGATTCGGTCAATGCACATTCCACAGATTCCATCGTGGAGACATCAAAAGATGCCTCGCCAACCTTGCGCGCGGCATCGGTGAGCGCTTGCACTGGCGTGATCACACTTCGGGTTGTGATCAACACTAATGAAAAGGCTCCCAACATGGCAAGGATGCCAAGCACCAAAGCCTGTATGGCAAGGCGGCGTATCGGGGCGAACACTTCCTGTGGTTCGTGCCATACGAGTACTCCCCATGGGGCTTGCATACTTGGTGCGAACGCGATGACCGCACCCGTGCTCGGGTCCGTGAACTCGTTTCCTGCGCAGCCTAGACAGCCAGCCATAGGCTGCCCGCTTCTGAACAGCTGCTGTGTGATACTTTTGATAGTGCCAGGCGACAGCATTTGATCTGGCCGTGAACTGGCTAGAATTTTTCCACTGCCATTCAAAATTTGCAAAGTCCCATATGCTTCCGGCCCGAGCGATTCGCTTGGAAGAAAAATGGCTGGGTTGGAGAGGTCAATCACAGCTGCCAATGTGCCGGCTGGGACCTCGCTATCAGGCTGCATGACCGGCACGGCGATAACCGCATACGGACACGGCATCCCGCCACTTGAAATACTGTGTGATGCTCCAGCCTTTATCCTTTGCAGCGCCACAACCTGCGCCCAATCTATATTGGGGATTGGGGATGTTGCCGTAACCAGGTGGGTATCTTCGTCGAACAGATAAACTCCTTGCACCGCGCGAAAGTCTGCTTCAAAAACTGCCCTCCAATCTTGGAGGTTTGCCTGAGGGTGAGCCATATCGATCTGCGAAGATAGAATTGCAAGTAAACCCGTTACCTGCCCTAAATTGGAATCTAGGTTCCCTGCAAGAATATGAGCACGCTGTACATGCTCGCTTAATAATTGTTGCGTTGCTTGGCGGATGGAGGCTATTCCGATATAGGCAAACATAGCGAGCAAGCCTGTCAGGCCTATTGCGACCAGCGCAGACATCTTGGCACGCAAACCGATGTCGAACCATTTCTGGGCAATAAGACTCCGTAACCAGTTACGAAAGCGCTGCATCCAGTTAAAAATCGAATCGGCTATGCTTTTCATGATCTGCTCTCCACGTCCGGTCCCCATCCTTGATTTGGAGGGCGCCGAAGACAAGCTGTCACTCACTGTGTGTGATGTGTGGGAACTTGAAGGGTTTCCAAAGAGGAACTGATATCTTTGTATATCGTTGTATTGGGGTGGAACCAATTC
>JAJYOO010000250.1 GCA_021796155.1 Chloroflexota bacterium | reverse complement strand
TAGACTCGAAAATATCGTGCAAGCCTTGCAAGGAAAATTCGGCGCGGCGTTTGAAGAATTTCGCGGTGAAGCACATGTATTTGTCAAAGCGGAGCAAATCATCGAAGCGTTGAAACTTCTGCGAGATCACCATGATTTCGCGTTGCTCTCCACGCTGACGGCTGTCGATTATTGGCCGCAAGAGACGCCGCGCTTTCACGTGATCTATCAACTTACATCGCTGACGCAAAATCTGTCAGTACAGTTGAGAGTTCCAGTAAACTGGAGCCGGTCCAAGGTCCCGACCGCGACCGGACTCTTTCAGGCCGCGAACTGGCGCGAGCGCGAAGTCTACGATATGTTCGGCATCGAGTTCGAAGGTCATCCTGATCCGCGCCGTATTTTGATGCCTGAAGATTTTAAAGATCACCCATTGCGAAAAGATTTTCCGCTGGGTTATGAAGAACCGCAGTTCACTTTTAACTTTGAAGAAATTGACCTGCGCAAGCCCTACGCCAAGGAATAGCCATGAGCGAATTCCAGTTGCAAGAAGTTCCGGTGGGACCCTACAAGCACCTCGTCTCAGAACGCGCTTTGACCGGCGAAACCATGATGCTCAACATGGGGCCGCAACATCCATCCACGCATGGTGTATTGAGATTGTTGCTTGAACTCGATGGTGAGACCATTATCAACTGCATCCCTGATATTGGTTATCTGCACACCGGCGTTGAAAAAAACATGGAAGCCAAGACCTATCAAAAGGCCGAGGTGATGAGCGACCGTCTCGATTACATGAACCCGATCGGCAACAACCTGGCTTATGTGATGGCGGTCGAGAAGCTCGTTGACCTGGATGTGCCCGAACGCGCCCAGGCTTTGCGCGTGATCCTGACTGAACTGCAACGCATCTCCTCGCATCTTGTCTGGCTTGGTACGTCGGCGCTCGATGTTGCCGCCATGTCGGTTTTCCTATATTGCTTCCGCGAGCGCGAACAAATCCTCGATATTTTCGAGCTTGTATCGGGGCAGCGCATGATGACGACTTATTTGCGTCCCGGTGGTGTGTGGCGCGATGTGCCTGTGGAATTCGAAACCGCGGTGCGGGACTTCATCAAGATTTTCCCGAAGCGCATTGACGAGTACGAAGCGTTGTTGACGAACAACCCGCTCTTTCTGGACCGTGTGGCGGGCATCGGCAAATTGAGCGCGGAGGACGCCTTATCCTTTGGCGCCACCGGCCCGAACTTGCGCGCCTCCGGTGTGGATTGGGACTTGCGTAAAGCGCGTCCCTATTGCGGCTATGAACAATATGATTTCAAGGTCCCAACGCATACAACTGGTGATGTGCGTGCCCGTTATCTTGTACGCGTGCAGGAAATGCGCGAGTCGCTCAAGATCGTCGAGCAGGCTCTGAATAAATTACCGCTTGGACCGGTCCATAGCGGGAACCGCAAATTTGTGCCGCCTCCGCGCTCGGAGATCGGCGTGAGCATGGAGTCTCTCATCCATCATTTCAAGTTATGGACGGAGGGCTTCCCTGCACCGAAGGCTTCGATCTACAACGCAGTCGAAAGTCCGCGCGGTGAGTTGGGCGTTTATCTTGAAGGCGATGGCGGTCCCAAGCCGTACCGCGTCCACTGGCGTACGCCTTCATTTGAAAATCTTGAAATCCTGCCCATCATGGCGAAGGGACACCTGGTTGCTGACCTGGTTGCCATCATCGGCTCGATTGACATCGTTCTCGGAGACATTGACCGATGAGTCTCGCCAAAAAATATTCCAAGGAAGTAAAACGGATTTTGTCAAAATATCCGGCGGAGCACAAACGCTCGGCGGTCATGCCATTACTTTATTTGGCGCAACGCGAAGAAGGTTACATCAACAAGGAAGCCATGCAGGATATTGGCAAACTGCTCGATATGACCGAGACTGAAATCGCCTCGATTGTCGGTTTTTATACGCTGTATCACGACGAGAAAGCTGGTAAATATCGCATGCAGGTTTGCACCGATTTGCCGTGTGCCTTGCGCGGCGCTGAACAATTCATGGACTCGTTGTGTGCGAATCTTGGGATCAAAGTTGGCGAGACAACCGCCGATGGCGTGATCACGCTGGAAGCCGTCACCTGCCTCGCAGCTTGCGATAAAGCGCCCATGTTCCAAATTCAGAGTCCGAACGGTTTGGAATATCACGAAGATATGACGGTTGATAAAACCATGGAACTTATCGAGACTCTTAAGAAGTCTGGCACGGAGGTGAAATAATGGCTTCCGTTATTCTTCGCCATCGGGAAATTCCCGATATCAACAAACTGAATATTTATAAGAAGAACGGCGGCTTTGACGTTTTCAAGAAGGCTGTCACAAAAATGCAGCCGTCCGAAGTGACTGACGTGGTTAAGAGTTCTGGTCTGCGCGGACGCGGCGGGGCGGGCTTCCCGACCGGCGTGAAATGGTCGTTCATTGACAACAAAACCTGGCCGCATTACGTGGTTGCCAACGCCGACGAGTCCGAGCCGGGCACGTTCAAAGATCGTGAGATTATAGAAAGTAATCCCTTCCAGTTTTTGGAAGGCGTGGCTCTGGCTTCATTTGCGGTCGGTGCGAACGCGGCCTATGTTTATCTGCGCGGAGAGTTTTGGCAGGTTGCGAAATTCCTCGATGAAAAGATCGCCGAGATGGAAGAAGCCGGTTATCTTGGCGAGAATCTCTTCGGCACGGATTATTCGCTCCACTTCTATATTCATCTCGGTGCGGGCGCGTACATCTGCGGCGAAGAAACCGCCATGCTCGAATCCATCGAGGGCAAACGCGGACAACCTCGCATTCGTCCGCCGTTCCCCGCTGTTTACGGACTCTATGGCAAGCCGACCGTTGTCAACAACGTTGAAACTCTAACCAACCTGCCGATGATCCTTGCCAACGGCGCCGATTGGTATAAATCGCTCGGCACGCCCGATAGCGCCGGTGTAAAAATCTTTTCGCTTTCAGGCCGTGTTCGCAAACCGGGAAATTATGAATTGCCGTTCGGTACAACTTTTCGTCAGTTGATCTACGAACACGGCGGCGGAATTTTGGATGGACGTCCGGTCAAGGCAATCATGCCTGCGGGTGCGTCTTCATCTTTCATTCCGGTGGACGATAAAGTGCTCGATACGCCGATGGATTATGCCAGCGTCCGCACGCTCGGCGCAGACCTTGGGTCGGCCTCCGTTATTGTGATCGACGACACGGTTTCAATTGATTGGATCATTGATAAGACCATTCACTTCTTCAAACACGAATCCTGCGGCAAATGTACGCCCTGCCGCGAAGGCACTTATTGGATGATGCATTTGATTGACCGTATTCGTGAGGACGGGCATTCTACAGCCGACGTGGATCTGCTTTTGAATGTTGCCAGGCAGATGCAAAATAAATGTCTCTGCCCGTTGGGTGAATTCTCAACCATGGCAGTTGTGACCGGGATCGAAAGATTCTCACAGGATTTCAAAGTACATAATCCGTAATGCGTGATGCGTAAAACTCTTTTACGAATTACTCGCTACGTATTATGTTTTCTCGGAGACTTATGACAAAACAAGTCACGCTTACTATTGATGGAAAACAGATAACGGTCCCCGATGGGATGTTGGTCGTAGATGCCGCCAAAATAGCGGGCATTGATGTTCCAGTCTTCTGCTACCATCCCAAGATGGAACCGGTTGGCATGTGCCGCCAGTGTATGGTTGAGATCGGCCGCCCGATGATCGACCGCGCCACCGGCAAAGCCATTCTCGACGACAAAGGCCAGCCCAAACTTCAATTCATGCCCAAACTCGAAACGGCCTGCACCAACCCTGTTTCGGATGGCATGGTTGTTCTAACGCAATCTGAAAAAGCCAAGGCCGGGCAAAAAGCCAACCTTGAATTTCTATTGACTTCGCACCCACTCGATTGTCCGATCTGCGATAAGGGTGGTGAGTGCCCACTCCAGAACCTGACGATGGCTCACGGTCCGGGACAGAGTCGTTATTTGTACGATGAAAAGATGCACCTCGCCAAGGATGTTCCGTTGGGTGAACTCATCTTCCTGGATCAGGAACGCTGTATCCAGTGCGCACGCTGCATCCGGTTTCAAAGTGATATCGCGGGTGACGCGGTAATCGATTTCGACGAACGCGGCCGCTCGATCCAGATCGCTTCTAAATCGGACCCGGGATTTGATTCCGTTTTTTCGGGTAACACCACCGATATTTGTCCCGTCGGCGCGCTGACCACCGCGGACTTCCGCTTCGGTGCGCGTCCGTGGGAATTAAGTTCATCGGCTTCGATCTGCTCGCAATGCCCGGTGGGCTGCAACATCACTTTCAATACGCGCCGCGAGGCGATGAGCGATGGCAGGATCGTCATCAAGCGCGTGATGCCGCGGCAAAATGAAGAAGTCAACGAGATTTGGATTTGTGACAAGGGACGTTTTGCTTATCACTATGTGGAAAGCGAAAAGCGTTTGAGCAAGCCGCTGGTTCGCAAAGATGGAAAGCTATCGCGCGTGTCATGGGACGCGGCCGCGAGAGCCGCGGGCGAAGCAATTGCCAAAGCCAAAAAAGATTTGGTTGTACTGGCTTCGGGG
>JAJYOO010000249.1 GCA_021796155.1 Chloroflexota bacterium | reverse complement strand
AAATATTTCAAACTCTTTGGCATTGAAAAATATGTCATGCGGCTTTCTCTGCATAGCAAGGAAGGTCTTGGCAAAAAGTATGTGGATAACGAACGCTTATGGATCAAGACGGAAGAGATGGTGCGCCGCGCAATGACGAACGGCAATGTACCCTTCGTTGAAGCAGAAGATGAAGCCGCGTTCTACGGTCCCAAAATTGATGTACAGGTTTGGAGCGCCATCGGAAGAGAATTCTCTCTGATGACGAATCAAGTGGACTTTGCCGTGCCTGCACGTTTCGATTTGAAATTTACGAACAAGGAAGGCAACGATGAAGTTCCGCTGTGCATCCACCGCGCGCCGCTCTCGACGCACGAACGCATGATTGGATTCTTGATCGAGCATTATGCCGGTAACTTCCCGGTCTGGCTCTCACCGGAACACGTGCGCGTCATCCCAATCACGGATGGACAAAACGAATATGCACAAAGCATTGTCCAGCAGTTGCGCGATAACGGAATCCGTGTCAGCGCCGATATCAGCGCGCAGCGCATGAACGCCAAGATCCGCGCCGCGCAGTTGATGAAAGTGCCATATATGCTGGTCGTCGGCGAGAACGAGATGAAGGCGAATCAAGTCTCGCTGCGCGTGCGCGATGGAAGCCAGCAAAACAACATCGCGCTCAGCGAGTTCATCGCGAGAGCGAAAGATCGAATCGTCAAGAGGTCGGCAGAATTGTAAAAAGAGATCATGGAGAATGGGTCATGGATTCTTTCTATGAACCATGATCCATTCTCCATGACCCGTCGTTATTGCCTCTTTCTGCTCATGGCTATAAAGATTCCGCCTAGGAATAATGCCGCAATGACGATCGCGCCGAAACTGAGCATGTCCGCTTTGCTGACTTTTGCGGAGGACTCTTTTGTCGGTGTGGGAGTTTGTTGATGTATCGGAGTTTGAAATTGTATGGACGGCGTAGCGGAAACTGTCGGCGTGTTTGGCGATTCGGTTTTATTCAATGTTGGAACCGGCTGCGTTGCGCTTTTGATCACCAACAATTTTTGTCCATCAATGATTACAATGCTGGATAAATGGTTCAATGATTGAATTTGTTTGATGGTGGTGTGATACGCAATGGCGATGCTCCACAATGTTTGCCCATATTGAACCACATGATAAACATCGCCATTCGGCTGTGCCGTGTTCAATTTGACCGGAATCGAATATTGGGGAAGCAATCCGTTCTTGGCGGCTTCGGTTGACATTGCGGAATACGCGACTTGCGTTTGGGGGATGCCGGTCAGGATGGCATACGCATCGTATTGCATCTTTCCGCTGGAAGTTCGTAATGCCGTTTCGATAATGCAAACGACGTTTCCATCTTGATCTATAGCGACCGCCGCATCGATGTCACTGCGATATTGGGAGAGCATCGTGTTGGTATGCTCCGCATCGCCCAGCCAAGCCTGTACAACGTCATTCGCGCTGGCGGATATGGGCATGCTCAGCCAGTTCTCGGAGCGATAGCCGTCCAGCGATAAATCACCCGAAAGCGGATATCCCAGCGAGAGCATCCACTGCCCGAGCGTCAGGTTGCGCGGACGCCAATGTCCATCGTACCCCGTTGCGATGCCATTTGCCTCCGCCTGCGCGATCTGCATGAGAACTGGGTGCGCTGTCAACGATGCGAGTCCGTGGGAGAGGCGCAAATTGTTTACGGCATTGATCAGATCTGTAGGAGTAAATTGCGGCTGAGACGATGTTGGAGTCGGTTGTTGAGCTTCCGCTATGTAGAACGAACACAGCGCGGCCAAGAATATTCCAACCAGAAGAATTTTCCTTAAGGTTGGCATGGTTTGTACAACATCATCGCTTTTTATTTAGACCATCCTTCTACTTCACCGTTGATATTATTCAAACGAACTGATTCGCAGGTAAACGGGTTGATCAGAACCGGGCTGGTTGGTTTATAAGGCGTTACGACGCTAACGATTAGCCATTGCCCATTCGGACTCCAAACCGGATGAAATGCAAGCGTATCATCCAGCATGGCAACCAGCTTGCGCTCCGAACCATCCAGCCGCGAGATAAAAACCGCTCCATCCAAGTTAGCCCCGAACAATCTGGCATTGTAGGCAATCCACTGCCCGTCCGGCGAAATGGCGCCGATTGGAGTCTTGATAGTGATTGGGAAGAGCGATTTAGTTTCGCCCGTTTGCAGGTTATATGTTTTAAAAACGTGTTCATCCAAATTGTAGATGTCGCCGACTTGCGCGCCAAAAACAATCGTTTGATTATCTGGCAGCCAGCCAATCGGGTTGACACGTACTGAATTGGTTTCGATTTTTTGCAAGCCGGTGCCATCGGTGTTGACTACATATAACCCATCGAGCAAAATACGGCTGCCGTCTGGTGACCAGATATTCATGCCTCTCGATATTACTCCCTTAATCGCTGTGGACTGTCCGCTATTGATATCGAAAACATTCAAGCCAGTATCGGTTGAGAATAGTACCTTTGTCCCGTCTGGGGAAAGCGATGGATAGTAATCGCTAACCAGTCCGCGCTGATTACTGCCATCCAAATTGGCGATGAAGACGTTGATATCCGGCGGCATGGCGTCAATGTTGAATAGGATTTTCCCGCCCAAGCCAGCAGGGAGCGCTCCATGTTGATCTTTGATCTGCTCCCATTTTTCAAGCGTGAGACACGCCTCGGGTGCGGAAGTCGGAATGGGCGCCGCTGTGGATGGCGGATTCCAAATGACCTGCCATGGACCACTAATACGGTATGGCACAGTTGTGCTGATGGTGAAGCGGCGCAAGCCGCTGGGGATTTCTCCATAAGCCATCGAAGTCAACCGTATTCCAGTAGAAGGTCCGCCCCCGCCGCCTCCACCGCCAGCAAGTTGTATCAGTGGTTTCTGAGGAATATCATCCATTAGATCAATAAAAATGCCGCCTTCTTTGTCTTCATAGGTAAACATGAGGAGAGAAGCCCATTGAGGATTGTCGCTCTTTACCAGTTGAGCCGACAACAATCGAACGGTATGCCCCTCGAATGTCAAATCGCGGTTGATTTCCCAAGTCTGGCCGATTTGCGGGTTTGAGCCAAGATCCAATTCAAACCGGGTTTGCGGAGTAATTTCCATCTCAACAGAGTCCAGATTGAGCACGAGCGGACCGGCAAATGCTTTCTGGTTGGTGCGATAAATCCACGAAACTTTATTGGGATCATATACGGTGTTATCCTGCGGCTCTGACTGCGCTGCCTCGAACGGGATTCGATTCCCGTTGGCATCCATCATCCTAATCATAGTCATCGTGTTGAAATTGCCTTGTGCAGGCAAAGTGACCTTGCTTAAATCCAGACTGCCATATAGTTGATAGCCATCTTCCACTTCAACGAATTTTTCAAGCGTGAAGGTGATGCCATTGCGCGTCATGGTATTGGATAACACGGGCGTACTCGTCACGCCCATGGTGGGAATGTTTGTCACAGCGGGCGTGGAAAGTTCGATAACAGGCGCAATCGTCATGTCAGGCGGCGCGGGCGCAAAGCGCAAAGGGAATATCCATTTTTCGGGAAGCGCACCCGGCTTGGTGAAGCCAATGCAATTGAATGCCAGGACAGCCACGTTTACGTTGGCGGGAATTGCCCCATACTCTAAGCGATTGTCGAAATGCGTCCAGCCGCCTGCGCCAATAATGCCGCCTCCCAAAACCGTTCCATCCGCAAGAACCAAGTTTGCATTGCCCATACAGCCAATTGATTCATCGGTAGAATAAGCATCCCTCGGCACGCCCTCGACATGTACAAGCAACACGGTTTTATCCGCGCTGAGCACGGCCTCTTTGACGGTGATGGTTACGCCCTCACGCGTAACGCTCACCGGTTCAGCCAACACGCGGATCGGCGCGCTTTGGTTGACAAGCCCGATGCCGGGAATATATCCCATCATGTTTCCGATGGCATACACTGCGCCCGTCAACAGCAAGAGAATCAAAATCACAACGAGAACGATCAACAACGGTTTCGTGCGAATGATCTGCATCAGGGATTTCCTTTCAATGCGGGCCGAGATTTCGGGCCACAAATTGATATTCTCCGGGACGCCGCGGCGAGCGATGGCTTCCAGCACAACTTTCATGCTATCGTTCATCTTCATCGCTCCTTTCCAATAAACCGCGCAACCGCCCGCGCGCCGCGTTCAACAGCCATTTGATCGTTCCGGTTGCCGCGCCCGATCCTTCCGCCATTTCCTTTTCGCTCATCTCTAAAAAATATCTTTGTACGATTACCGCGCGTTGGCGCGGCGACAGCTTTTGCATCGCATCCCAGATTTGATTTTGGACTTCGATGGACTCGACTTGCGATTCGACCGACTCGGCCCTCGCGGCAAATTCCGCTAAAACAGATTCGTCCGCATCGTCTCCAACCTCGATCTGCCGCGCCGACCTCTGCACCATCTTCACTGCCGCGTTGACCACGCTCCGCATGAACCACGGCTCGAACGGACGTATTGCGTCGAAGCCGCGCATGGAGTGACAGGCCCGGATGAAAGCATCCTGCACAATATCCTCAGCCAGCCCACAATCCCGCGTGATCAGATAAGCCGTGCGTAC
>JAJYOO010000248.1 GCA_021796155.1 Chloroflexota bacterium | reverse complement strand
TGGGGATATGCTCTAGCCTGGTTCCTGATTAACGACCAGGTAAAATTGGTTGCTTACAATCTTTTCGATAAAGCGGAGCCGGCTGTATTATCCAGAATCAGGAGAGTAAGAAGAAGCTACTAATTCCCCGCCTGGATTTCAGGACTTGCGATAGGATTTTTAAAAGTTAACGCACGCGCCGCTTCCATTCTTCTTTCAATTGCAGCTCACGCGGACTGATGCCTGAATCAAGCGCGAGAAAATCTGTCAATAAACGATTGAACTTTGCAGTCTCATCAATCATCGGGAAGTGCCCGGAACCGTCGAGAGTAATCTGATGCATATTTATTGACAATAATGAATTCCCATCGGCAGATGGGACGCTGATGGATGGGTCATTTTGTCCATAAACCAAGAGGCAAGGCACGCTCGTTGCGCGGAATTGCTGGAATAAGCCGTCCGCATCAAAGCTGCTCATCGAGGCCGCGACCGCCCGCGAGTCCGATTTGGACGCGTCGGAAAGAGCCGTCGCCGCTTCGGGAGTCCGGCTCGAAAGCCAATCCACAAGTTCGGTCGAGGTTCCCGTCTTAAGCTTCGCATTCACCCAATTGAAATCCAGCGGGCAATCAACGGCCATCACGCGGTCTACAGTGCCTGGCTGTTGCGCCGCGAAATAAAATCCTACGAGCGCGCCGAGGCCGTGTCCAACAATGGCAATTTTGCCAATGCCCATTTCATCGAGGAAGCCGGTGAGAAGCGCCGCTTGTTTCTCAAGCGAATAACGCGTGGGATCGTGAGTTGTATCGCCATAACCAAACAGATCAAGCGCATACGCGCGGAACGATGTCGAGGCGACCTGCATCGAGGCGATCCAATAACGCCATGAGCCGACCCAGCCATGCAGAAAAACGATGGGACGACCGCGTCCCAACGCTTCGTAGTGAACAATGGCTTCGTCAAGAATAATGGCACTCATGGTATTACCTCTCTTCCCTCACCCCAATAGGGTGGACGAGGAATAAGAGGTCAAATCACT
Source organism: Chloroflexota bacterium (assembly GCA_021796155.1). Next base: position 3,608 of record JAJYOO010000248.1, on the reverse strand, counting down.
TTCCAAACTTCGACAAAATCGCGCGCACGCGGTCTGTTAATTGATCGGGCGCAAATGGCTTCAACAAATATTCTTCCGCGCCAGCTTCGAGTCCGGTTTGGATTTCCGACTCCTGGCCTTTGGCTGAAAGAAATACAACCGGAATATCTTTCAACTCATCATTCGATTTCATAATGCGGCACGCATCATAACCGGTCATGCGCGGCATACGGACATCCATGAGGATGAGATCGGGAAATTCGCGCGTGGCCGTCTGCACCGCTTCCTCTCCGTTTGCGGCAGCAACCACTTCGTAGCCGGCAAAGCGCAAGGTAAATGCAACAAGTTCGCGAATATCCGGTTCGTCTTCAGCGATTAGAATCTTTGCCATTGAGCCCTCATCTGTCCTTATAAACTGGAAGAGTGAAGGAGAACGTGCTTCCCTCGCCGGGAATGCCTTTGCTCTCCATCCAAATCCGTCCGTTGTGCATTTCGATCAATTGCTTCACGATTGGCAAACCAAGCCCGGTCCCGGGAGTCGCAAGCACGAAAGGATGCTCGCCGCGATAGAAACGCTCGAAGACGCGTTCCTGATCGGGCTGCGGGATTCCCACGCCGTTATCAATAATATCCACCTGGACTTCGCTCCCGTTCAAAGCATGGAGACAGACTTTGATCGTGCCATTCTCCTGAGTGTAGTGGTAGGCATTATCTAAAAGATTATCAAGAACCTGACGCACGCGTTCCGCATCACCAAAGACGCGCGGTAGCGTACGCGGCGCATCCAACGATAGCGCCATCGGCTTGCTCTCTTCCTGTGAGCGGCGCAAAACATCCGCGATGACATCTTCAGCGACATCGCGCAGATCGAGCGGCTGCGGCGAAAGAATCACGCGTCCAGCCTCAATGCGAGAAATATCCAGCAGATCATTGACCAGGATGTTCAAGCGGTCAATATTACTTTTAACGATGCTCAGGAAGTGCGCCTGATTTTCATTGACCGCACCCGCCGCGCCCATCAACATGATGTCAACGTAACCTTTAATGGCCGTCATCGGCGTGCGGAGTTCGTGACTCACCGTCGCGACAAACTCGGACTTCAAGCGGTCCACTTCGACCTCGTGCGTGATGTCACGGAAGATGGACACCGTGCCGAGGAAATCATTCTGCAAAATCACGGGCGCGAGGTGGACGAGGGCAATCCGCCCATCGCCCAATTCCAATTGCTCGGCATACGTGTCGCCGGGAATGTACGCACCGGGCGCTTCGGACCAACGACGGATGGTTTCCATCCAAGTCGAAGCAGCTTTGCCGAACAATCCGCCAAACGAATCGAGCGGCTGTCCCAGCACGCGGCTGCTATCAATTGCAAGAATCCGCTGAATGGATGAGTTGAGGAAGGTGATGCGGTTATTCGAGCCGGTAACCAGCACGCCGTCCGCGACAGCTTCGAGGATGGCTTGCGAGCGGCTGGCTTCTTCCTGTTCCTTGCGAAGCATCGAACCGAGACGTTCAGCTTGATCGCGGATCAATTCATACAAGTGCGCGTTGTTGATCGCGACCGCGACCTGACTTGCAATCGCTTTGACCAGGTTCAAACTTTCAGGCGTAAAGAAGCCCGCATCGCGATGAAATACCATCAAGGAGCCGATGACATCTTCCGCTACCAGTAGAGGTGCGACAATGGCGCTGCGATGTTCGCGCGATGTTGATGCTGACTGCACCCAACGCGGATCTTTATGCAAGTCATCAATCAACGAGGCCTCGCGGTTTTGCACAACCCAGCCCGCGAGTCCTTCGCCAATCTTGAGCGTGAAGCCGCGTCCGCCACTTTCGGTTCGATCTGTGAGATAACCATAACCAGCGCGGTAATGTAACAGGTTGTCTTCCGCGTGAAGCAGCATGATCGTGCCTTGCTCTGCGCCAATAGCTTCATTCAGCAATGAAAGCGTCCGGTTGAGAGCGCGGTCAAGGTCGAGGCTCGAAGAAACTTCAGTCAAAATGCGGAGCAAAGTCTCCGTGTTTTGTTGTTCGCGCTGTAGTTGTGCGGTGCGTTCGATGACGCGTTGCTCAAGCTCCTGAGCAAGACGTTGCGTTTCACCGAACAAGCGTCCGTTTTGAATGGCGACCGCGGCTTGGTTTCCAAGCGTACTCAAAATTTGAAGATCGTCTTCGGTATAAACATTTGCCTGATAGCTTTGCGCCGACAACATCCCTATCGTCTTGCCGCGCAGGATCATGGGAATAGCCAAAATGGACACCGGCGTGCCGCGCTCGCCAACTGTAACCGCGCCCATGGAATCCGCATTTTCAGAGCCGTTGATCAATACCGGCTGGCCGCTTGTAATGACGCGCCCGCTGATGCCCTGTCCGAGCGGCAAATGCATGTTCGGCGTGCGCACATCCAGGTCCATCAAATAGACGCCTTCGACTTCCTGCTTTTCTTCATCCAGCAGGCTGATGACAAACGCGTCCACAGGCATCAGGCGTTCCGCCGCGCGATGGATCGAAGCATAAATTTGTTCCGCATCGAAACTCGCGCCGACTTCCGCACTGGCTTGATTCAAAATGGAGAAACGTTCCGCTGTTTGAACGGTGGACTCATACAAGCGCGCATTCTCAAGCGCAATCGAAGCCTGGTTTGCAATCGTGCGCGCCAATTCGATTTCCGTCAACGAGAATCGTCCATTGCCAATAATTTGCGAAAACAAAAGCGCGCGCAGATTTTGCCCGCTTGCCAGCGGCACGACCAGCAAAGCTTTTACATCATCACCGATGAAGTCCATCAACGGCGCGAGGTCAGGCTCGGACTTTAAATTTTCCGTGTTGAAGATACCGAGCGATTCGCGCAAGCGCTCAAACAAAGGCGCATCGGGCAGGATTTGAGACAGTTCCTGCGATACCGCGGGTGATGCCGCAACCCAGACCGGCTTGCCGCGTTCAAACGAAACGACTGAAATTCGATCTGCATTCAAAGCGCCGCGTAATTCCTGCGCCGTAAGTTCCAGAATTTGATTCGCATCCAGCAAGCCGCTCAACGATGACGAGAAGCGATTGAGCAACGCGAGTCGTTTCGACCGTTCATCCAATTCCGTTGCACGGCGCAGGCTCTCTTCATAAAGACTGGCATTATCAAGCGCGATGGCGGCCTGGCTTGCAAACGTGGACGCCAGTTGGATTTGCTCCCGGCTGTAGAAAAACGACTGCCATTTTTCGAGTGCGATCACGCCGGTCAATTCGTCTTTGGAAATCAATGGCACTCCCAGCCACGAAAGCCGCGGCGCTTCGACCGATGGGAAGCGTGAGTCTTCGCGCACATCGCCAACGAAAATTGGCTGTCCGCTGCGAATCATTTCTTTAAACAAGGCGCTATCGCCGACGGCAACCGTCAGGCCGAGTCGCCGTTCATTGTCAGTGAAGCCACGCGCCGCAGCAACGGTCAGCCGCTCTTTGTCCCGGAGCCAGAGCGTTGCCGTGTCAAACGGTAGAACCGGGGCCAATTGATCGAGCAGCGAAGTGACCAATTGATCCGAACGCAGACTCGAAGTCATCGCGCTGGCAACTTCATTCAAGGCTTGCAATTGCCCGGCGCGTTCAGCCGTCGTGTGGACGAGGCGCACATTCTCCAA
>JAJYOO010000247.1 GCA_021796155.1 Chloroflexota bacterium | reverse complement strand
AGTGTGTTCTTCGCGATCTCGTGCGCCACGCGCGCGCGTTTGGTCCCGTCGCTCAATTTAAATTCCGCCTCCCACAACCATAAAGCATGGCGGCTGACGGTTCGATAATGCAAATGAACCACGCCCGGCTGCGGGTCGATGATTTCCACTTCGTATTTTTTTTGCACCTGGTCGCGGATGGCCTCTGCGAGGCTGATGTGTCCGCCGCCGGTGCGGGATGCAAAGATCAGGATTTTTTTCATGGATGATTTGATCTTAAATTATGAAATGATCGGGGATGGGCCGCCGCTTTTGCTCGCGCACGGGTTTGGCATCTCGTTCGAAATCTGGAAAAATTTGATTCCATTTTTGCGGACACATTTTACCCTAGTCATGGTCGAACTGCCGGGGATTGGGAAATCTCCGATGACACGCGATTCATATTTATCATCATCTGTGGGCGCGCTCGAAAGGTTGCGTCTCAAACTTGGATTTGAAAAGTGGGATGTGTTCGGATATTCAACCGGCTCGCGCATCGCCGAGGCCTGCGTGCGGATGGATGCATCACATGTGCGACGCGCCATTTTTCTATGCCCGATGTTTATCGATCTCCCCAAATTTCATGCTTTGCGCTTCGCTCTCTGGATCGATGGCCTGGTCCCGGTGTTTGGAAATTTTATCCTGCATGGATGGCGGCTTCGATTCCTGATCTCGCTCTTCGGCTTTAGCCTGACTCCCGATCCGCATCTCGACGAATGGTATGACCTGATCGGCAAAGCGCCGGTGGATGTTTTGAAAGAAACATTGAAGATGGTCGCGCAACTGGGACGGAATCCATATTCTGTTCCTGTTCCGTTTTCGATGATCTGGGGCGAGACGGATGCCATTTCTGCATTGCCGCGCAAGCGTCAGCCAAATGATCATTTTGTGAACAGCAGTCACGCTGCGCCGGTCATCGCGGCTGAGGAAGTCTCGGCGCTTATCATTCGGCTCTTAAGTGATTCTGATATTGTTTCGGGTAAATAAAAAAACAAGCGCTCTCGCCGCCGTCCTCGGCGGCGAGAGCAGGATAGTTTCGGGCAAATGAAAAATATGATGAAATCCATGCGATCTTATATTCAAAATACATGGCTTGATCTGCGCGCGCTGACGCGAAACCGCGAAGTGTGGTTTATTACCGCGTTGCTCATTCTGCCATGGATAATTCAGTCTCTGCGAAATGGGGGATGGGCCTCGCTCCAGCCATTGACGTGGATCTTTGGTTTTATCGCCTTCTTCTGGCTGATCAGTCACCGGAGATATCCCCCACCTTTACAACTGAAAAGGCCGCGCCTTGAACTTGCTGTCGCGTTGGCTTTGGCCGGTTTGTGGATTCTTTATCGTGTGGGGGAATACTGGCATTGGTACATGGTCCCCACTCTGGGATTGGGGAATAGCTGCGGCCCCATTTCAGAAACACCCATTCCGAAGATGATCGAGATGTTCCTTTTGCCTGTTCTCTTTTTACTCGTGTTGAAATATTCTTTCAGCGCGATAGGCTTTTCCTTTGATAAATTTTCATGGCTGGCATCGCTTCTGCCGATCATTGTTTTGATTATCTACGGTCTGATCAACCATCCTTTGAAACAATTTGCGATTTCATCCACTTGCTTCTTTTTCGGCGCGGGACTGCCCGAGGAATTTTTATATCGCGCTTTTATTCAGACGCGGCTCGAAGCAGTTTTACGGCGTCCGCTGTGGGCGGTGTGGCTGGCCGCATTTGTTTTCGGCCTTTCCCATGTTCCGATTGATCTTGCTGGATCATTCATTCACTGGCAGGACGCGCTGCTCACGGCTTTTACGTACCAGATGACCGTCGGCTTTGCGCTGGGTTATGCCTACATGCGCACACGCAATGTATTGCCATTATCGCTAGTGCACACGTTCATCGATTCGGCTGTTTAAATTTTTTATCTAAAGATTGGGGTTATTTGATCCATGAGCGCGTCTTCCACGCGCTCTTTGTGTCGTCCGTGCATGGACATGGATTCGATCTCAGCCATTGTAAAAAAACCGAAATCAGATGTTTCATCGCTCAACCCGAGTTCGCCGCCGGTGATCTCGACTTCAAAACTCAGGACGGCGATCTGGACTTTGTGGCCATCCGGATAAACCACCAGTTGATCGCGATTACTGTACACACCGACCAACCGCCTCGTGCGGACCTCGAGGCCGGTCTCCTCGAATACTTCACGCGTGCAGCACTCCTCGACCGATTCCCCCGAATCCATCTTGCCGCCCGGCAGGCACCAAAGGCCGTTGTCCGCGCGTTTGGTGAGCAAAACCTTCGTGCGGGTGTCGTCGAAAATAACTGCGCAGGAACCAATGCGAAGTTCTGCGCCTTTGCTGATGCGGTCGCCGTAGAGAACGTGGGTCATCGTCCCTCCAGGTATTTGTAGGGGCGACCCGCCGGGTCGCCCTTACTTGATGAACGTTCCGTTTTGCAATTCTATCAGCGTTTGACGGATTTCATCCATCGTGTTCATCACGAACGGACCGTACGGCGCGATCGGTTCCTTGAAGGGCGCGCCAGCCATCAGCATGAAGCGGACGGGATGATTCTCCGTCTTGACGCGGATCGAATCGCCTCCACCGAATTTGACGAGCTTCACAGATTCGACAAGCTGGTCTGCAAATACGTCTTCGCCTTCGATGACGTATTGCGGTTGAATGATTTGGGAGATGGGTCTAAAGTTGTTCATGCGAGCTAGATGATGCGTGGTGGGGGAGTATTACAGGATAATAATTTTGGCGTCTGCGCCAACATCGGTGGTGTATGGCCTGAAAATCAACGAAAAGTTGGCGAGATTGTAAAGGAGGATGGCAATCTTCTTCGAGAAGACGGCGAGATTATAAAGGAAGATGGCGATCTTCCTCAAGAAGATGATGATCTTATAGAGGAGGATGGCAATCTTCATCAGGAAGATGATGATCTTGCAAAGGAAGATGACGATCTTCTAAAGGAAGACGATAGGATTGTGCCTGTCCTTGCCTGCACTTGGCGCAGATACAAGTAGTGCTCTTCCAAGTGCCCAGTTGTTCGCTCCGAACCGCGAAGCGGCTACGGAGCGCATTATCCCGGCGATTGTCCGGGACGCTTTGTTGGGCAACCGACTCGTTCCACCAACTAATGCAACTTGAGTGCAGTCATCGTTTCTGTTTGACGATGAAGAGCTATATATAAACGCCACAATCTGTAAAGTGATGTTTGATGAAGATCCTGCTTGGTTATGGACCAGGGTTGCGGATCCCCATGAAGACGATTTGCAGCGCACCTGCCTTCTAAGAGAAGCTTTGTAATTTCATTTTCACTCACTATGTACCAATTGCCCTCGGGGTCAGTGGTTCCCCAACCAGATGAAACCGCTGCCTCATGAGATTTTCTCAACTCATTAGGTTCGACCTCCAATTGGTAAACTCCAAACATCTGAAAAATTCCAGTATTCTCCTCCAAAAAGAAGCTCCAGATTCGATGTGAATGTACCAAACGCGAACAATCTTCGTTCCAGATTCTATCCAGAAATTCTGGATCAGATTCACGATGGCCGAATACTTCTTCGATGAATGCCCTGCGAAATAGATGTTCTGCTACAGCAGTGCTAGGTCTTTCAAAATCATGTTCATGGAGTTGCTCCTCGGCTGAGAACGCCCATTTATTTGGCTCTGAAGCTAAGCCTCCTTTACGCTTCATGGCTAATATATCGCCATTCTTAAATCGAACGATAAATTGTAAAGACATAGACTGGGGAACGTGGCTGAGTTCTGGCAGTACATTAGATAATTCATAGCGCAATTCTAAACTTTTTTCGATAACAGTACGAACAGACATCCAGGTATTCCAATCAGTCTCGGAAAATTCAACGATTTGGTTCTCGTCATCTGTCGTCCCAAGGGGTAATTTTGCGACTCCAAATTTTCTCTGATTTGGAGGAGGAAATTCTCTTAGGCCACCGCATCGTTTGAGACTATGGCTAAAGTCTTTCAGTTCTGGTTGAGAGAATGTTACTAAACGTGGGTCTATGCCAAGATCAGATAATGGGCGCATAGTCTCCAATGAATAGTGTGCCCAAATTTCAATAACCTTGCCAACAACGACTTCCTTATGACCATGATGCGCAGCAAAAGCCAGCGCGTCATCGTCGGGATCCGTTTGAACAACTTTTCCGACTTTCTCATGAAGTAGATTTTGGAAATATTGCAAGAGTTTTTTTATGTCCGTTGCGTATTTAATATCTCTATTGAATGGAAAAGGGTCTTCGCTGGGATGTGTCAAGAATGGAATGATCGTGAGACCCAACCCCTGAGCGATTCCTATTTCATAAGGAACCCATGGTGATTTGTGACTTCCAGGCGATACGATTACAAGTAAATGTGAGCACATAGAAATACCACCGCTTACTCGGTCTTGCACAGATTCGCCTAAGCTAATATTCTTTTCATCGAGGAAATAAGGTATATGTAAGTCATCAAAGCGGCTGGTAATTTTAGCTGCTTGCACTTTGTCCGTATGTGAATAAGAAATAGGCTCTTGAGTAGTTTCAAGGAGTTGCTCAAAAGTTGGTAAGATAAGGGCATGCTAAACATCCAAATCAAAAATCTTGTTGATGAC
>JAJYOO010000246.1 GCA_021796155.1 Chloroflexota bacterium | reverse complement strand
TAAACGAATCTCAATCTGGGAATTCAAACGTTCCATTCCTCGACAATGTAGCGGCCGCGACTGCTGCTCCCGGCGGAGGTTCTGTTGCGGCTTACGCGGGCGCGCTCGGCGCGGCCCTGGTTGAAATGGTCTCTGGACTCACGATTGGCAAAAAGAAGTATGCCGATGTTGAAGCCGAGATGCAAGCCATTCGCAACCAAGCATCGGTACTGCGTAAAGAGTTGACGAACGCGGTTAAGGATGATTCCGCAGCGTTTGAAGCCTTGATGGGGACATACAAATTGCCGAAAGAAACCGAAGAACAACAAACCAAGCGCAAAGCCGCCATCCACATGGCGACATTGAACGCCGCGCATGTTCCGCTTCATACCGTTCAGAACGCGGTCAAGGTAATGGAACTCGCTGCAAAATGTGCGAAAGATGGAAACGTAAATGCCATCAGCGACGCGATGTCCGGTGCAGCGATGGCACGCGCCGCGTTAACGGCGGCAGGATATAACGTCCGAATCAATTTGAATTCACTCGAAGATAAGTCTGCGGGCGACAAGATTCTGAAAGAACTTCAAGAGTTGGAGAAACAAGCCGACAAGATCGAAAAAGAAATCCGCAAGACGATGGAAGAGCGCGGAGGTGTAGTTTCATAGTTTTGTAGTTATATAGTTTTTAGTTAGTTAGTCTTGTAGTCAATATTTTTTATTCTGGAGTTGAAAATGGGATTGAAACCCGATCACTGGATTCGCAGGATGGCAAGAGAGCATCACATGATTGACCCGTTTACTGAAAGCCAGGTGCGCGATCATGTGATTTCTTACGGTGTATCATCTTATGGATACGATATCCGCGTTGCGGATGAATTCAAAATCTTCACCAATGTCTTTGGCGCGACGGTTGACCCAAAACAATTCGATCCGAAAAGCATGGTGGACTTTGTCGGCGAAGTTTGTGTCATCCCGCCGAACTCGTTTGCATTGGCGCGCACGGTTGAATACTTCCGCATCCCGCGCAAAGTGCTGACGGTCTGTCTCGGCAAATCAACGTACGCGCGCTGCGGCATCATCGTCAACGTCACACCGTTCGAACCGGAATGGGAAGGCTATGTCACGCTTGAAATTTCCAACACAACACCGCTTCCCGCGAAAATCTATGCCAACGAAGGAATCGCTCAAGTCCTTTTCTTTGAAGCAGACGAGGAATGCGAAACATCCTACGCGGATAAAAAAGGCAAATACCAGAAACAGCAATCCATCGTTTTGCCAAAATTGTAAAATACGCATCACACGGAATTCACGGAGTCCACAGAGAAAACATAAAAAACTCCGTGCCCTTTGTGGTCTCTGTGGTGAATAATTTAGAAACTCGTAAAATCAGCTAGCTTCGAGCCACAGGATAATTTAATCATCACAGGTATAATTTACCGGACGGATTGCCTGTGAAACGTTTGTTCCCCATTCTCCTCATTGCGACCCTATTGTTGGCTTCCTGCGGACAAGCACCGTCGTTATGGGGAACGTATTCGACACCCACCAGCGAATCATTTGACCCTACAACGGTCTTTCCGCTTTTTCAACCGGCTACCACTACATCAACTTTTCCTCCGCCGACTGTTGCTTCCGCGCCGACGGAAACCGCGACTCAATCCATAACGCTCACACCAAATATCAGCGAGACACCAAGTCTCGAAGCGACAGTTTCGCCGACTGCTAATGGGCCGTCTATTCTTTATTATTCGCAAAGCGGAGACACTGTCCCGGCGCTGGCCGCCCGATTTAACGTGGACCCGTCCGAAATCCTGAGCGATGCAGCGCTGCCGAAAACCGGATTGATTAATCCAAACACACTGCTGGTCATCCCGGATCGAATCACAGAACAGAAAACGCCCAATATTCAAATCATTCCCGATAGCGAAATGGTTTTTTCCGCAACCGCAATCAACTTCGACATTGCATCTTATATCAACAACGCGGGCGGAAAGCTCAGCACATATAGTGAATATCTCGGCTCGACTGGCTGGACGAGCGGCGCAGATGAGATCAAACGCGCCGCCTACGAAAATTCCATCAACCCGCGCTTGCTGTTGGCCGTCCTTGAATACGAAAGCCGATGGGTGCGCGGCCAGCCAGTGGATGCGCTTCATACCGATTACCCGATGGGTTTTCAGAATGTCCTATATAAAGGTTTGTTCAGCCAATTGGTATGGGCTGTGAACCAGCTTTCCATTGGATATTATGGGTGGCGCACCGGCACATTGACTGAACTCAATTTCCCGGATGGAACCAAACTCCGCATTGATCCGCGTTTGAACGCCGGGACCGTTGCCGTGCAATATCTTTTCGCACAAGTCCACAGCCAATCGCAGTGGGCGCAAATTGTGGATCCAAAGAATGGTTTCCCTGCCATGTACGCGCAGATGTTCGGCGACCCGTGGGCGCGCGGCAACACCGTTACGATATTTCCGCCGGGATTGACTCAACCGACTCTTGTGCTTCCGTTTGAACGGAATGTGCAATGGAGTCTTACTGGTGGCCCGCATGGCGCGTGGGAACATGATGGTTCGCTCGCCGCGTTGGACTTCGCACCCGCGACCGATCACGGCGGCTGCGCCCAGACTCCAACCTGGGTAACCGCTGCCGCGCCCGGCTTGATCGTTCGTTCGGGCAACGGTGTGGTTGTCGAAGATTTGGATGGCGATGGCTACGAACAAACCGGCTGGGACTTGTTGTATCTGCACATCGCCACACAGGATCGCGTCCCGCTTGGAACGTGGGTCAAGACAAATGATCACATCGGTCACGCCTCGTGTGAAGGCGGCATTGCAACCGGCACGCATCTGCATTTTGTTCGCAAATACAACGGCGAGTGGGTCGCTGCCGATGGTCCATTGCCATTTGATTTAGGCGGCTGGATCGCCCATCAAGGCGACGCGCCTTACGTCGGCACGCTGACGCGAGGTGATCGAACCATCATCGCCGACCCGGTTGGACAAGCATGGTCTATTACTATTCGAGCAACAAATGATCCGTAAAAGAATCTTATCCGCCATCACGTTGATGACGATTGCGTTGTTTGCCTGCACATATTCCGCAGCACCTTCATTATCTGGAAATCAGTCTGCGCCTCCATCGGGGCCCAAAGCGGACCCTACTACCGACGCGCCGACTCCGCTGCCAACGCGTCCCACCTACAAACCCGGACAGTTGGTTGACTACATCGCACAATCCGGCGATACACTTCCTGCGCTCGCGGCGCACTTCAACACGACAGTTGCTGAAATCAGGGCAGCGAATCCAATAATCCCAAATGATGCAACCACGATGCCACCCGGCTTCCCGATGAAAATTCCGATCTATTACAAAGCATTGTGGGCAAACCCGTTCAAAATTATTCCAGACGCGGCTTTTGTCAACGGGCCAATGCAAATTGGATTCAACACTTCAGCCTTCGTTGATTCGCAGCCCGGCTGGTTGAAAAATTATCAAGCCTACGCCGGCGCGGGCAGCATTCAGACTGGCGCCGAACTTGTGGATTATGTCGCCACCAATTACAGCGTCAGCCCGCGATTGTTGCTGGCATTGCTTGAATATCAGGCGCACGCGTTATCTGATCCAAAGATGCCGTTGGACAGCTATGTTCTCAAATATCCTAATCCATATTACAGCACGCTCTATTTGCAATTGGTGCTCGCGGCCAATACGTTGAATAACGGCTATTACGGCTGGCGTCTCGGCTCGTTGACAGAGTTCGACGCAACGGATAGTTCGATCATCCGTCCCGATCCGTGGCAGAACGCGGCGTCCGTTGGAGTCCAATATTTTTTCTCGCTGATCAGCTCCGGGTCTGCGTATGATGCGGCGGTCGGCCCGGATGGATTTGCGAAAACATATACATCCTTATTTGGCGATCCGTGGGCCGGAAACATCAACTTCATCCCCGGCAGTTTGACTCAGCCCCCGATGCAACTGCCATTCCAGCCCGGTCAAACCTGGACGTATACCGGCGGGCCGCATACCGGCTGGGGTGTGGGCGCACCATTTTCCGCAATTGACTTCGCACCGCCCTCGCAATTCCACGGATGCTTCACGCCCGACCCGAAAAATTTTGTGGTGGCGATGGCAGATGGGATCGTTGTGCGTTCGACCATTGACGGCTTGATGCTCGATCTCGACGGCGACGGCGATGAACGCACCGGCTGGGATATTTTTTATCTCCATCTCGCAACGGATACGCGCGCGCCGGTTGGAAAGGAATTACACGCAGGCGACTTCATCGGTTATCCATCCTGCCGTGGCGGTGAAGCGACAGGCACGCACGTCCACATTGCCAGAAAATATAACGGCGAATGGATTCCTGCGGACAGCGCCATGCCGTTTGATCTATCCGGTTGGGTCGTGCATAGCAGCGGAGTGGCGTATCAAGGAACGATGACGCGCAACGGTGCAACGGTCAAAGCTTGTCAATGCTCGGATTTCTACAGTCAGATCACTTCGGATATAAATCCCTGAAACAAAATTGACGGTCACTTTCGCGAAGCACTCCTGGAAGGAGCAAAGTGACCGTCAATTTATCAACCTAATGTCCATCGTGCTGAAGAGTTCCCTGTTTGACCAGTCTTTGCTTTCCCGATCCTTCGT
>JAJYOO010000245.1 GCA_021796155.1 Chloroflexota bacterium | reverse complement strand
GTTGGATTGGCTCAACGCGGTTCGCACTGACGTTTCATGTTGGTTCTTCAACCACAACAACTATTTCTTTCGGCCAGCCATCCCTCGCGGACTTTGCAACCAACTCCGCAACGCCAACCGGATAAACATTTTCATGCTGCGATAACTCTTCAATCGGCATCCAGACGGGAGTATGAATTCCAAGGCGCGGATCATCAGGATAGAGATTCGACATTTCCTCGCCAGTTCCAGTCCCAAACTCTCCGCCGACTCTTTCGACTAAGAAATAGAATTACCGGCTGTTGCCAAGTTCTATTTCAATTATTTGCTGTTTGATCGCAACCTGCAATCCAAGTTCTTCCTCGGTTTCGCGGGCTGCGGCTTGCTCTGGTGTCTCGCCTTTGTCCACTCCGCCGCCGGGAAAGACAAAGTAATGTGTCCCCGCACGGAAACGCTCAATCAATGCAACTTTATTATCTTCGATCAAAACAATGCCGGCGCGGTTTCTCATGATGGTCTGAATGGTCTATGGTCTAACAAGTCTAATTAGTCACTTTGCAAAAATAAACTCGCTTGTAAATGTAACAGATTCTGAAGAAGTTACCTCGACCGCCAATGATAACGCAGGGACTTTTACTCCGTAAGTCGGCGAAGCCCAGCCCTCATACGGCATTACATCACGCTGACCGTAAATCAATTCGCCGCTGCGGACAAGAGAAACTCGATATTCGGAATTCGATATTCGGGAATCGGCTTGAATATTCAGAGTTATCCATCCGTATTTTGACTTTACCCGAATCCCAATTCCCGATTCTCGATTTACCATTTCCCATTCTCCATCCAGTAACAGCCAATGGAGCCGAAACTTTCTCAACCTTCCAACATTTAAACCTGCAACCTTCAAACTATCTTCAACGACCCATTTTTCATTTCGATAAACTGTAACTGTCCGCTCGTGGCGAACATCATGATAACCGTTGTAATAGGACTTGATTTGACCAACGACATTTTCATCCGTTGAAATTTCCGACTGTGAATACGCGTTGACCCAATCCAACATCAGAAACTTTCCAGCGCGAGTCATTTGGTCGCGGCCATCAACAGTTACTGTATTATGGACGCGCGCCGTCACCAGCAGATTGTCCCACGGCGGCTCGGCATTATAAAGATATGTCCCAGCATCCTGTGCGATGTTGAGTCCGCGCCACCAAAGATCAAAATGCAATTGATCCATGTGTGATAAACGCGATTTGAAACTTGATGCCCGCAAATAGGCCCATGAATTCTTTCCGCGTAATTGATCGCTGAGATACGCATCGGAGTCAGAAGTCCGTTCAGATGCGCGCAGGTCAAGCCATAATGACATCTCATCCCAAACGCCCGCGGGCAATCCTGTCCGCAAAAAGGCGCGCGCCGCGGCTTGAACCGTTGGGCGGAAATCGTTGAACGGCGTCACGCTCAAAGGGAAGATCAAAGCTCCATCGTTCGCGCCCAGGTTCGGCGTCCGGCCTGAAGCAGGGTCAATCATCGAGAACAGCCAATGCGCGGCACGCGTCAATGCCTGCGATGTCGTGCGCGGCCATTCGTCCTTCTTGATCGCATGAATCCACAACGCGGCTTGCAGCATCACGCGATGATAGTTGGTCGAATGCTGGATGTATTCGCCGTAGCCGCTGATCTGATTTTGGAACGACCAGTTGAGCCAGCGCCATCCGAGCGCGCGCCATTTTGGATGATCGAAAAAAAGTCCGGCGGTGTAAAGTGCGGCGGCTTCGGTGACGAGATGATTGTTGTTTTGCGACCGCGCATAGACGAGCGTTGGAGGGATTCGATTCGCATGAGCATAGATACTTTGGATGAGTCCCCCGCGTCTTTCGGGACTTGAAGCGGACGCTGTTTCAAAAACCTGAGCGGCCCACGTGAGCGACATCATCCGAATCGCGACTTCCTGACCATTCATCCAATGCGGGCCGAGATATGGCGGATTGCCGACGTTGAATGTCTCAAAATATTTCCAGAAGGCTTCGGCATATTTTCCATCTTGCATGATGTGATATGCGCGTCCCAATGCAAAAGCCCAACCGAAGCGCGCGGGTTCCCAGATGAATTTGATGTCAGAAACTAGAGAATAGAAAGTAGTGAGTAGTTGAGGATGGAGTTCATATTCTGTCCAATGACGAAGCGGCTGATCAAAAGTCAATTGAAGCGGGACAGGCTCGCCGCCAAACATGCGGAATTTTCCACCGACGATTTCATCGGCTTCTTTGATGAGCGCGGACTTGCCATCGTCGTCGAGGGTTTGGAGGAGTTGGCCGCGATCAGGCAAAGAGAATAGACCGTGGACGGTTGACAACAGATGGTCTATGGTCTTCGGTCCACCGTCCAGTGTTCTTCGATAATGTCCCGTCCACAATTCAGATTTGTATAACGCGTTCAACGCCAGCGGCTCGAGTCCTAGCTGTGTCAAAGCTTTTAGAGCAATGGAGATACGTGAAGATGCCATTAACTAGATACGTTTCAAATGAGCCAAGGCATGAAAAAGCGTAGTCAGATGCAGAGCCTGAGGCAGCTCGCCAGCTTTTGCCATTTCGATTGCTTTTTCAAGAGGGACGAGAAAAACTTCGATATCTTCTGATTCGTCCAAATGCTGGTCATCCACCTTTTCAACGTCCAGCGCTAAAAAGGAATACATGACATTGGATTGAATCGCAGGATTCGGAAATGTTTTACCAGTTTGGAAAATTGCGTTGCTTGTATACCCTGTCTCCTCAAGTAATTCACGTCTTGCGCCATCCAGAGGACTCTCGCCCTCTTCGACCAAGCCAGCAGGCAATTCCCAAATGATGTCGCGAATACCATTACGATATTGCTTGATCAGAATCATTTCCTGCTTTTTAGTGATTGCAACAATTGTGGCCCAGGTTCCATATTCAAGAAAAAGCGAATCGATGGTTTTCCCGTTTGCCTGACACTTCTCCACACGGACATTTCGCCAGATGGCTTTCGATTCCAAAACTTTCCACGGTTTGACAGTCATATTTCAAACCTCCCCATAAAAGGATTGTTGAAGCTTTTTGAGAATCGGCACAATCGGTGGGCTGATCTGTTCTGGCAACTTCGATAGATCAAAATATTGAAACTTTGTGTGTTCACCATCATTCAGTTTTATCTCACCGCACACGTCACGAGTCAGATAAACGACAGCCGCGTTATAAACTTCGTCGCCATTGGGATAGCGATAATAAAGTTCCGGGCCGGAAAATACACCGAACAAAGTCATCTCGCCGACCTCGAGTCCTGTTTCTTCGAGGGTTTCTCGTTGAGCAGCGTCTTCAAATGTCTCGCCTAATTCCATCGCGCCGCCAGGGACTCCCCAAGCTCCATTATCTGAGCGTTTCAACATCAATAATCGGTTTTCGGAATCCAAGATGAGGACAGTTGCTCCAACCATCAAGAGTGGTTTATGACCGATGTATTTTCGTAGGTTATTGATGTAGTCCATGAACAGTTATTGAATCTCAATCACATCCTTGCTACGAATCGACTCCACCGCCGCAAACGCGGCCTTCATCACGCCTATCAATTGCTCGTAGGGAATCGGCGGCTGACTGCCTTCACTGATGGCTTTTGCAAAGGCGATCATTTCATTCCTCCAACCTTTATCTTGCGCGGCTTTGATTGTCTTGCGATTTCCATTTTCGACCATTTCCAACGCGCGGAAATCATCCAGCACCGCGATCTTGCCGCCACAAAAAACTTCGACGCGTTCCTTCGGGAAAGATTTATCACCGTTGGCGAGATAATCCACGCCGCCAATCGAACCATCAGGAAAAGTAAAAGTCATCGAGACGTTATCTTCGCGATATTTGCCATTATCCGGCAAAGCATGAGCCGACACACTGACTGGTGATGCCCCGACGAGAAAGGTAATGAAATCAATAAAGTGACAGGCTTCGCCGATGATTCGTCCGCCGCCCTGCTCAGGGTTTTGGGTCCAGTGATTTAGCGGAATATAACCAGCATTGACGCGGTAATGGGCGTAAAGTGGTTCGGTTCGATGCAAGAGGAAAGAAGAAAGAGCTTGGGAAAGCGGGGCAAAACGACGATTAAATCCAGTCATCAGTAGACAGTTATCAGTCTTCATTAACTGTTTACTAACTGCTGATAACTGATCACTGGTAATTGCCAGTGGTTTCTCAACAAAAACATTCTTTCCGGCCTTCAACGCTTTGACAACCAAATCCGCGTGCGTATCGTGGCGCGTCAGAATGGCGATGGTATTGATATTCGGATCGTTGATGATTTCATCGTCCGATGAAGCGGCATATTTGAAGCCAAACTTTTTGCCGGAGTGCTGCGCGTGGAGTCCGCCGGAGGACGCGATGCCGACGAGTTCGATGTCTCTGATGTTTTTGATCGCGGGCAATAAAGTTGCGTTGGCGTAAAGGCCGGCGCCCAAGACGCCAAGTTTTATCACGCTTGATGATCTGAAAGAAGAAAGATGAAAGATAACTTTTCTTTCTTCTTTCTTCTTTTCTTCTGGATATGTCAGCAGCACGCCCAAGAAAGATTCTTTTTTCTTACCCGTGATGACTTCATACGCGGTCGCAGCTTGTTCAATTGGAAAGCGATGTGTGACGAGTGGTTGGACTTTCA
>JAJYOO010000244.1 GCA_021796155.1 Chloroflexota bacterium | reverse complement strand
CGCCGGAGCAGGCTTGCCGCCGCCTGGCAAAAGATTCCGCCAGTTGACGCGTCCCAGCATGGCATATTGGACAATGCCAAGCACATTGCTGGCCACAAAATAAACCGCCAATCCCGAAGCGTAATTGAGAACCAGCCATCCGAGGAACAGCGGCATGTAAATGCTCATCATGCTGTTCATGGCCGCGGTCTGGTCGCCAGGGTTCGTGGAAGGCGGCATTGTTAACTTGGTTTGGAGATATGTGGTCAACGCCACGATGATCGCCAACGTTGGGAAACCGTACGGCAGAAATGAAAGTGTGAACCCGCCCGGAAACGGAATGCCTTCGGGACGGCCAAGATCCATCCACAGAAATTTGCTGTTAAGCGGGACAAGCGCCGCAATGTTCATAAATGGATAAACACTGCGCGCCAACTGCAGCAGTCCAAGCGGAGAAGCAGCCAATGCGCGGATGATGCTCTGATACAAGCCGATGATGATCGGGAATTGGATCAGCGTCGGCAGGCAGGATGCAAACGGGTTGATGCCGCGATCCTTGTAAATCCGCATCTGTTCCTGTGCCAGTTTCTCGCGGTCTTTTGCATATTTCTTCTGAATGTCCTGCCACTCTTTGTCGTTCTGCAAATCCTGCATGGCCTTGGCGCCTTTCAACTGTTGGGCATTGAGGGGCCAGGTGATCAGGCGGATCAAGATCGTGAACAAAATGATGGCGACACCGAACGCGTTTTCGCCATGCCCAAGAAAATTATATATCAACAGCAGGACATTGGTGAACAGGGTAATAAATTGATCCCAGATAGCTCCCATAGTTACTTCCTTTATTTGCCGGTAAACTTCCAAAGAATTTGCTTGCCATCATTGGATACACCGGCAAGCATGAAATCAGCATTCAACGGCGCGACGAGAATCAGATTGCCGGATGCGATCGGCGTTGTGTAAATATTCCCGCCAACGCTGACATTCCACAGCGGCGCGCCATGCTGATCAAACGCATAAACGAAGCCGGATTCTGTCGCGACCACCACACCATTCTGAATCGCAAGCGGACTTCCCGTGATCGGTCCATCCGGCTGGACAACGGGCCACGCATTCTTACCATTGACCGCGCCGATAGAGTAAACGTTACCACTGATATCAGATGCAAATAATGTATCGCCGCTGATAGCCGGCGCGTTCCAAACCCAATCGGCGGTATTCGCGGTCCATTGAATCGAGCCATTTGTTGTATCAATTGCAAATAACTTTTTGGCGGATGAACCTATATAAACAGATTTTCCATCAGCGCTGACAACGGGCGAGCCAGCCGCCGCGCCGCCGAGGTCAACTTTCCAAGCAACCTTTTGGGCTTGAGGGTCAACCGCGTAAAGGAAATGATCCAGCGATGGAACAAAGATCAGTTTTCCATCGGTTGTTGGTGTACCCCATAATTCACGACCGAGCGCCACTGACCACAACTTTTCGCCCGTAGCAAGTTTGAGCGCATAAAGTGTGCCGTTATTGTTAGGCGCGTAGATCGTGTCCTGAAGCACCGCGGGGGAAGTGACCCAACGATCTGGCGCAGTAAAAGGCACAGCCCACTTGTCTTTTCCTGTGGCTGGATCGAGACTATATAAACCGTTATCGCTGCCCGCGCTTGCAACCAGCAACTGTCCATCTGGCGTGAGGACAGGATTCGCGTCAAAGATTTGCGAACCGCCCGAAGCCGGGTATTGCCAGACTTTTGCACCATCGCTCAAACGCACGGCATACACAAACTGGCCTTTGGCAAGATAGGCATTATTGGCGTCCGCGGAAAGTCCGGGCCAGCTTACGCTTTGCGCAGAAGCTGAACATGCGCTCAGCAAAACTGCACCAAGTAAAACAAATGAGATCAATGCAAAACGTTTCATCGAAAGAATCAAACTCCTATGGAACGGGGTCGTATCCCCCGGGATTGAATGGGTTACAACGAAGCACGCGCCAGGCTGCCATGAATGAACCTTTGAACGCTCCATGCTTATAAATCGCCTGATAGCCGTAATGCGAACACGATGGATAAAACCGGCATGTGCCTTCAGGCATGGCGTGCGACAATGTCATTTGATAAAAACGGATAAGGGCAAGCAATGGAATGCGAAGCCAATTTTGCGGCGTACGCGGCAAATCCCGCAGACGCGGCTCGCTTGGATATTCGTGCGGTAAATAAAATTCAGGTTGCATCAGTCGTGGAAACCAGTCCGGCGCGGCGCAAAAGAATCAGCAGGGCTTCGCGGATTTCTGTCAGCGTGGAAGATAAAAGCGCAGGACGGGCGATCAGGATCAAGTCCCAACCGGATGCGACGTTTGGGATGAGAGTCCGCATCGCTTCGCGCATCAGACGTTTGGCGCGGTTCCGTTTCACAGCCGTTCCCACCGTCCGACCTGCGGCCACGCCCACACGCAATCGAGCTTCTTCATTCGTCTGAGCTATCAACACGACAAGCGGGTGGGCATAAGACTTGCCAAATTGCCGCACCCGCTTGAAATCTTCCGACCGGGTCAGGCGGAATTTGCGCTGCACCCGTACCTCGTTGCGAAAAGAAATCTGCGTATTTCGTCACACCGCTCAGACTTACCAGCGAGTCCGCTTCACGTGCTCGTTCGACTTGGTGGTCAGCTTGTAGCGCCCGCGCAGACGACGTCGCTTAAGCACTGCACGTCCATCGGCGGTTGCCATGCGCGCACGGAATCCATGCACGCGCACGCGTCGGCGGATCTTTGGTTGATAAGTTCGCTTGGTCATGATAATCGTTCCTCACTTACTATTGATGATTGCAAGTTCCAATTAGATTGAAGAATTCTGTTTTGGGAACCAGCTGTCGAATTAGAGAAGCACGGTATTATACCGTAAAGATTTCGATTCGGTCAATTTTAGATCGGCGCTTTATCTTTCGGCTCGCGCTTTGGATATACTGGATGCGCCAGCAATTCAGCCAGCATTTTTGCGCCTTCCGGGCTGGCAATCGCTACAATTTCATCGCCTTCCTGAAAAACGCTGTCGCCGCGCGGCAATGTCATTTTGCCATCGCGAAGGATGGCGGCGATAACGCATTGCTCTTCAAATCTTATGTCTTTCAATGCCTTGCCGATGCCTTTTGCACCCGGCGGTATTTTCTCTTCAACGACGGAATAATTGCCACGGCGCAGTTTGAGCAACGTCATCATGTCACCCAATGACATTTCTTCGGCGACCAATTGCGCCAGAATCTCGGCCTGATTGAGAAATACATCCACGCCCATTTCTGCATTGAACAACCAGGCATTCTTCGGATTATTGACACGCGCAATCACGCGCGGGACATTGAACTCAAATCGCGCCAGCGAGGTGATGACCAGATTGGTATCGTCCGCGCCGGTCACCGCTGCAAGCACATTGGCTTGCAAGACTCCTGCTTTTTCCAACACAGTCGGCGAACTTCCATCACCTTCGATAATCGAATCCGCAGGCAATTCTTGTTTCAATTTCTCAAGAAGAGCAGCCCGCTCTTCAATCACTTTAACTTGATGACCGGCATCCATCAAAACCTTGGCGAGATACGAGCCGGTATTTCCACCGCCAACAACGATAACAATCATGGCTACATCCTCCCTTCCATGCCGATCATTTGCTCAAGCCGTTCCATCGCAGATGACACAACAGACAAATAAACGCGGTCACCATCCTGGAACGCTGACCCCGTTACCGGGACAAAAGCCTGCCCATCGCGGACGATGGCCACGACTGTGATTTCGCCTGGGATGCTCAAATGGTTCACTGTACGGCTGGACAACTGCGGTGGTACTTCAATCACAACCAGGGATGCCTCGCCACGACCAAATGTGTAAATCACATCCAGGTCGGTGTGTGTGACAACCTCACAGATTCGCTCCGCTCCCCAATTCGTGGTCGAGACCGTGATCAGGCCCAGCCGTTGATAAATTTCCGCGCGCAGCGGATCATACAGCCGAGCCACCACACGCGGCACATGAAATATGTTGCGCGCGATGCGCGCCGCGACGATGTTGGCATTGTCAGACGAACTGGCCGCGACGAAACCCTCCGCTCTTTCGACGTCTGCTTCGGTCAAGACATTGCGATCAAAGCCAAGTCCGCGCACAACCTTCCCTTTGAAATTTGGGCCAAGCTTGGCAATGGCGTTGGCATCATGGTCAATCACAGTCACATCATGGCCCTGGCTAACAAGCATCTGACTCACCTGAAGCCCGACGCGCCCACAACCCATCACTATGACTCTCATATCGCGTGTCTCCTCTCAAAGTTATCCCGGCGGCTGCTCACCGCGGACACGATCCATCCGACGACCGATTGCTTTTCGTACCCACTCCAGCGAGTATAGCACGAGCGGATACAAAAGGAATCCCAGCCAATAACGCGGCGGCAGCGGTACATGATTAAATGCCTTCGCCAAAAACGGTACATAAATCAACAAAAGGATTCCCAAAATCTCAATCAACACTCCCAATAGCAAATACCGATTCTTGAACCATCCCAGATGTGAACTTCGTATCTTTGAAGACCGGCACGCAAACGCGTTGCCAACCTGTGACATGACCACACCGGCATGGAAAACTGTAATGGCAACTGCGTAAACTCCTTCAGGGTTAAGAATGAAACTCAAAG
>JAJYOO010000243.1 GCA_021796155.1 Chloroflexota bacterium | reverse complement strand
ATGATATGGGCTGCGGTGAGGTTTTGTTTGGTCGCAACAATGGCAGCAAAGCGATGATCCTGCAAGTCCTGATAAAACCGATTGAGATAAGTTTGATTGTCAGAGATCGCCATTTCCATCAAAGCGATCACTTCGTAATCCTGAACGATCGGAACATTCGGGATCATGTCAAACGTCAACAGATGACGTTCATAGATAAAAAGAACCGGGCCAGACTTGCTATAAGACTGAACTGTCTGACTCAGCGTGGATAAATCCTGCGCGGCTTGTATTTTATTGTATTGAATGGGTGGGACGACGCGCGATAAAGAGAATGCCACCGGGACAACCAGCATAAACGCGATCAAAGGCCACGTCGCCGCTTCAAACTTGGACGATGAAGCGGATTCCGTTTCGACGCGTCCGACTACGAAATAAGCTCCGATCAGCGCAAGCATGACCATGAACGCGTCCATGTTATGCAAATCGCCGCCGCCGCCGATCTTCGAGCTGACGAAGAGTCCGCCGATGAACAAGATCAGCAGCATGGCAAGCAGTCCAATCCAGCGGAGCGGATGCAAATTTCTCAGATGCCCGCGCAATATTTGAAAAAGAATCGCAATCAACGGCAGCGAAACTAACAGAATACCGGGAATGATTCCCAATGGATTCGTGTCATTCGGAAACCAGCGATAGAAAAGCAGAGGCGAATGCAGGCTGGAATCGAACGCGCTCAAATCTGTGTTGCCGGAAATGACAATATAAAAAGCTTGTCCCGCCAACGCGGTGACGAGTCCAACCATGCTCCAAAGCGCGGGCTTGGCAACATATCGCCAGAAATTGTTCTCGCGTGAAAATGGCTCTTCAAGCAAATAAAGCGTAATTGCCAGCATCGCCGGGACGGGATACCAGTTGAGCCGACTCATGCCCGCCCAAAACGAAGCGACGATGACCGCAATCAGCGAACGCCATGGATATTTTGATGAAACGCCGAGCAAAATGATGATGACACAAATCTGCAAATGATAATAAACCGCTCCCTGGAAAACGTATAAAAAGAACCACGCACCTAAAATAATTTTTGTGATTACATCTTTTGGTTGAATACGGCGGACGAACAACCATGCGGTCAAACCCGTCACGCCAAGCCAGACGAGCGATTGCCAGAGTCGATCCGCCCAAAGCGGCAAACCTTTGATAAGGAATGGAATCGCCAGCATGAAGTAGCGTGTCGCATGCCAGATCGAAAGCGGAAGTTGAACTCCATAAATGGATTTACTGAAAAGCAGCGAACCGTAATAAAAGCGGCTGGCCTCCGACCAGCCCATCGAAAAGGGGTAAGCCGTGACGGGTTGGAAGATCGTGTACATTTGAAAGACGAGACCATCAAGCAGTAAAGTCAGCGCAAACGATGTGGCCCACGATGTACGCGCAAATATTTTCAAACCGGCGGCTTGAATCAAAACCAGCCACCAGAAAACCCACATCAGCGGGAAAAAATCGGGGACGGCCTTGCCGAAGAAATCATATTTGGCAAACCAGAGAATCGGGAACGCGGCAAGCAATAAAACAACGCCGATGATCTTCAAAACAAAGTTCGATGGTTTGATCTCAAATCGCTGCCAGAATGAATCGTTTTTATCGCGGCGCAAAAGCAAATAAATGCCGACAATCAAATTAACTGCGAAGACCGCCATCACGACCACCCACTTGTAACGCGTGCGGATTTTCAAAAAGGCTTGCGTCTGCTGTTCGGTCTGGTAGATCGCCAGAGCGCTGAACGCAATTCCAATGGCAAAAAATGTTTTGAGAAAAGTCTTGATACTGGCTGTCATTGTAGCCCTACACAAAGCCTGATTTTATCGTAAAGCGGAATGGAATTTATTCCCCAGCGTCATCCACGACGCGGTCGGTGTCCATTGCAGCCAGGATGCCGGGCAGGTAAATCGCGCCGACGAGGCTGACCGCCAGATATAAAGCGCGGATCAAAACCGCGACGGTCAAACTGACGCCCGTGCTTAATCCAGCAACCGAAGAAAACAGAAACGTCAGCGAAAGTTCCTGCACGCCGTAACCGTTGATCGAAATGGGGATCAGTGTAACGAAATAAGCAAGGCTCCAAAGCCCCGCCACCAGCCAGAAGGGAACATATCCGCCGAGGCCATTGATCAAAATCGAGAAGGCGATAAAAGTGCAAAGCATGTGTCCCCATGTGCAGCAAAGTGCGCCGAAAATCGCAAGCGGTTTTTTGAGCCAGATCGAGAATGTTTGAACCGTACGCTTGATAAAATCCCACAAGCGATTGAACAACGCGCCGAACGCAATGGATTCGCCAATCGGACTATGGAGACTCTGGAATGCGGGGACCAGGCCAAAGGGCAATGCAAAAAACATTCCAAGCATGCCGACCAACCGGTCCGCGGCAATCGAGGCGACGCAAACCGCGCGGTCGTATCCCATTTGCATCGCGCCGACCAGTCGAACCACATCGCCACCAATCGTCGTGGGCAAAAAGTTGGAGGAGAAGAGTCCGGTAAAAGTCAGGGCAGCTGCGTCGGAAAAAGAAATCTTCACACCGCCCGAGCGCAGAAGAACATACCAGCGTCCGATCACAAAAAATCGGGAGGCAACAATACACACCAAAGCAAGCAAAATATTCGAGAACGAAATTTTCTTTAACGCATCAACGATGTCGGCCCATCCGCCCTGCCGAACAAGGAGAATAATCAAGCCGATGGACAGCAGCGTGCCTATCAACCGAAAAATAAATTGGCGCCGATCCGAGACTCGAATATTCATTTCTTCCTTTTATCTGAGCGGATGACCTCCCGCACTGTGTACGTCGGTTTGTGCTGGGACTCGTGATATGTTCGAACCAACAACTCGGCAATCAACCCCATCAAAATGGATTGAAAGCCGAGGATGATGAACATCACGGCCAGCAGAAAGAGCGGCGACCCAAGAACTGCAACATTCTGGAAGGTACGGCGCAGGAAAAGATAAAGCAGCGTCAACCCGCCGATGGCGATAAAAGAAATCCCTGCGCCGCCAAATAGATAGATGGGCTTGTTGGCGTAATCAAGCAAAAACTTGACCGTGAACAAATCAAGCAAAACTTTCAACGTGCGCTCGAGTCCATACTTGGCTTTGCCGAAACGACGCGCGTGATGATGAACTTCGACTTCCGTGATACGCGCTCCAATGGAATGTGCAAAGACCGGGATGAAGCGATGCATCTCGCCATACAAACGAAAACCTTCGAGCGCGTCGCGGCGGTAGGCTTTCAGCGTACATCCGTAATCATGCAAATGGACGCCGGTCACCCACGAGATCAAGCCGTTCGCCATCACTGACGGCAACGTACGCGTGATGGCGTTGTCCTTGCGATCTTTGCGCCAGCCGCTGACCACGTCATAGCCTTCATCCAGTTTTGATAAGAGCAGCGGAATATCCGCCGGATCATTTTGCAAATCGGCGTCAAGCAGCACGATGATTTCGCCTTCGGAATGGTCAATGCCTGCCGCGATGGCCGCCGTCTGACCAAAGTTGCGGCGAAATGCCACTACGCGGACATGCTGCGGATCGGACTTAACCAAAGATCGGAGAACGTCGAGGCTTTTATCTGAACTGCCGTCATCCACGAAAACCAATTCCCACGTTTTTTTTAACGAACGTGTGACCTGCTGGATCGCGGCGAAGAGAAGAGGCAGATTCTCCTCCTCGTTATAAACCGGGACGACGAGCGACAGGTATGGCATTCACTTCCTGAATTACATCAAAAAGCAGAGTAATCGCTTAAGCTTTGACTTGCATCTTCAAACGCTCAAGGTCAGCGTCCACCATCATGGTGACCAACTGCTTGAAACCAACGGTCAATTCCCATCCCAACTCACGCCTGGCTTTGCCCGGATCCGACACCAATAAATCCACTTCCGCTGGACGATAGAAACGTTCATCCTGGACGACAAAATCATTGTAATCCAAACCAGCGTGGCCGAATGCAATCTCGCAAAATTCGCGTACAGAATGAGTTTCGCCGGTGCCGATCACAAAATTGTCGGGATGTTCCTGCTGCATCATCAGCCACATGGCCTTGACGTAATCGCCAGCGAAGCCCCAGTCGCGGCGGGCTTCCAGATTGCCGAGCCGCAATTCCTTTGCCAGTCCAAATTTGATGCGCGCCACACCGTCCGTGATTTTACGCGTCACAAATTCCAGGCCGCGACGCGAACTCTCATGGTTGAACAAAATTCCCGAAACGGCAAATAATCCGAATGACTCGCGATAATTGACGGTAATCCAATGTCCGTAAACTTTCGCCACGCCATACGGACTGCGCGGATAAAATGGCGTCGTCTCTTTTTGCGGGACTTCCACGACTTTCCCGAACATTTCGCTGGATGAGGCTTGATAGAACCTGATCTTCGGATTTACAAATCGAATCGCCTCGAGCATACGCGTCACGCCCAGAGCAGTGACATCGCCGGTCAACGCAGGCTGATTCCACGAAGTCGGCACGAACGATTGCGCGGCAAGGTTATAGACTTCGGTCGGCTCATACTCCTCGAACATGGATAACAGCGAACCTTGATCAGTGAGATCGCCCTGGATGACTTCCACATCATCCAGCATGTGCTGGATGCGTTCATACGTCACGGTGCTGGCGCGGCGCGCCATCCCAA